>JANNGY010000219.1:0-28363 GCA_031404095.1 Betaproteobacteria bacterium
GTAGAGCAAGAACTCGCCTTCGGTCAGCAGCGCTTTGCATTCGATCTGGCCATTCGGCGCCAGTCTTATTTCGATTTCGTCCTGGCGCAAGGGCAATTTCGATGCGGTGGAATATTGTTCCGGCGGAGTGCCAGTACCGGCCACTGCCGGCGCCGGCACGGCGGCATTCGCCTCGCCGATCGATTTTGTTTCTGCCATTTTCCGTTCGCCCATCGACGTCAAGCCGAGAACGCGGCCGGTACCCGTCCAATCGATACCATATTCGGCCGGTAACACGGTGGTGATCAACAGTACGGCCGCGATCACGGCCGAATAGATTGTCGCCCGCGCTGGGCTGCCGCCAATTTCGTTCGCGGCGCTTTTTGCTTCCGAATGGTGTGCTTGCCGTTTCATCTTGTTCCTCATTGAATATGCATAAAGTAGCCAGTGAGCTGGAAGCCAACCAGCATGAAGCCTGCCGTCATGATCGCCGCATTGGCGACAAGCGCATTTCGCCCGAACGCCACGGACCGGCGGAAATAGGCGATGCCGGTCAGCATGAAAGCCAGCGCAAGCAATTGTCCCAACTCGACGCCGACATTGAAGGCGATGATATTGCCCACCAGCCCATCGGGCGAGAGCTTGAATTCCTGTAGCTTGGTTGCCAGCCCGAACCCGTGCGCGAGACCAAACGCCAGCACCGCAGCGCGCGTATCCGGCCTGAATCCGAACCAGCGTTCGAAAGCGCCCAAGTTGTCGAGAGCCTTGTAGACCACCGATACGCCAATGAGGGCGTCGATCAGGTATGGGTTGGCATGCACGCCGGCCAGCACGCCGAATAGCAGCGTGACACTGTGCCCGACGGCAAACAGCGTCACATATAGCGCTACATCGCGCATCCGGTAGAGAAAGAAGATCACGCCCAACAGGAACAACAGGTGGTCGTAACCAGTCACCATGTGCTTGGCGCCGAGGTAAGTGAAGGGAATGAGTTGCGGGCCGGCCGCTTGCTCGATGAAACCCTTGTCACCTTCCGCCACACCGTGACTCCATGCGAGGGAGGCTGCAAGCAGCAATACGACGCCCAGGACCAATGACATGGTCCGGGCCATGGCCACTGCCGGCATCGAAATGCCGGTGTATTTGCCACGCGGGGCACGATCAGTTCGCATTGACGGTGATCTTTCCGATTGCGCCGTCTTCCACGCATGCGGGTGCCGCACAACCGAAGCTGAACGCGCCGGCCTGGGTGAACTGCCACAACAGTTCCGCCGACTCTCCGGGCTTTGCCAGCACCTGATTGGGCTGATTCATTTCCATTTTCGGAAATTGCTTCAGCATGGCGGCGCGTTCCTTCAGTTCGCTTGAAGAACCCAGCACCATGAATTGCGACACCTTCCCCGAATTCCTGACGACGAATTTGATGGTCTCGCCTTGCTTCACGCCGACTTCCGATGGCGAGAAGCGCATCTTGTCGTTGACGTCGAGATTGATGGTGCGCGCGATCTGGCTGGAGTCTCCCGGACGGCCGTAGGGTTTGTCGATTGCCGGCGGCGGCGCGCTGCGTATGCCTCGTCTTGCGAAAGGCGAATCCTGATCATGGTCTGGATGGGCCGATACAAGCGGGGCGCTCACGGCCAGTGCCGACAGCAGAGTGATGGTGTGAAACTTCATTTGCGATCCTTTTGAATGGGCCAATGGAAACGGTGGCCGGCAATCGTGCCGGCCACCGTGCGGGCAAAGTGGCAATACCACCGATGCGCGCGTTGAACGTGCAGGAAATAGACGGATTCAGTGCGCCCCTTGCGCGGGAGCGGAGGGGCGACCGGGCTACCGGGCTACGACAAGAGGTGTCGCGGCGGGCGGAAAGGCGGCTCGCGTGTGGCGGGTACGACTTTGGGCGGAATCATTTGCGCTGGACTGGCGCTGTCCTGGATGGGAGGTTGCCACGCAAAAGCGGCCAACAGCGCGGGCTGCAGAGAAGCAACTGCATGCAAAAGATTGTGTTCGGTGTCGCCCAGGTCAAGCCTCGCGTCGGGTGCTGCGTCAACTGCATCGTGATCGTGCATCGCGTCGTGGTAATGGGCCGTATCCAGCATGCCGTGACCGGCGTGGACGAGTTCGTGGCTGATACGTCGTGTACTGAAGTCTAACGTGGCAATACCAGCCAGAAAGACGAGCAGCGTGGCGATGGCGATGGCACGAATGTGCGAACTAGACATCTGGAAACTGTACCATCTTTGACGATGCACATCGTCAACCCAAACACGACACGGCATGGGACAGCGCGGCGCCCCATTCTCATGCGCATGACGGGCTTCGTACGAGATGAAGATGGCCCGGGTCAATTCGTCGCCGATAACGTCTCGATGATCGGGCAGGCGCGCGGGCGCTTGCCGGAATCGCATTCCGCGATGAGCGACTTCAGCAGTTTCTGCATACGTTTGAGGTCGGCCAGCCTTGCGCCAATGACGTCAAGTTTCTTTTCCGCGAGCGCTCGAGTCTCCCGGCAGCTTTGCCCGTCCTCCAGCGTGAGCAGATTGCGAACTTCATCCAGCGAAAAGCCCAGTTGCTGGGCGCGCTTGATGAACCGGAGCCGGGCGACGGCCTTTTCATCGTAGCGCCGAATACCGGCGGGCGGCCTGGGAGGCGCCGCGAGCAGGCCCAAACGCTGGTAGTAGCGGATGGTCTCCACGTGTACCGCCGCTTGCGCGGCCACTTGCCCGATGGTCATTGATTCATTGCTCATGGCCGCTTGACTCCGTAGTGCACTACGGACTGTATGCTTCTATCATGAACTCATCAACCCCCACCAAATCTTCCCTTGTTGCCGGTGTCCTGGCGGCGTTCGGCGCGACGGCCTGCTGCTTCGGCCCGCTGCTGCTGGTGACGCTGGGCGTGGGCGGCGCGTGGGTGACGTCGTTGCGCGCGCTCGAGTCCTGGCAACCGCTATTCGCGATTCTGACGCTGGGTTTTATTGGCTTCGCTTTTTACCGGCTCTATATCCAGCCGCGACTGTGCGCACCGGGCGATGTCTGCGCATTGCCCGCGGTTTTGCGCCGCCAGCGCATCTTGTTCTGGCTGGTGGTCGCCATCGTTTCCGCGATGTTTGCCTTTCCCCTGTACGCTCCCCTGCTCTATTGACCGAGACCCAAATGAAATCACACTTTATCGCCCTCGCCGCCGTCCTTTTTTCCCACATTGCCATGGCGGGTGAAATCCGCACTGCTACGCTCGATGTCAAAGGCATGACCTGCGCAACCTGTCCGCTGACGGTGAAACAGGCACTCAAGAAACAGCCTGGCGTCAGCGAAGTCAGCGTCGATTACAAATCGCAAATCGCCCAAGTGAAATTCGATTCCGAAAAGGTTCAACCCGAGCAGTTGGCCCAGATGGTGACCGATATCGGGTTTCCCACCACGGTGAAGAAATGACCGCAACACCAAACGTGGTGCTGGACAGCAACATCACTTGTCCTGCCTGCGGCGCGCGCAAGTCAGAGGTGATGCCGACCGATGCCTGCCAGTGGTTCTACGAGTGCACTGCCTGCAAGACGTTGCTCAAACCTAAAACCGGCGATTGCTGCGTGTTCTGTAGCTATGGCACGGTGAAATGCCCGCCGATTCAGATACAGGGAAGGTGCTGCGCGGGTTGAGCGGCGTTGGGTAGGCGAAACTCATGCACTGCCGCAGCGGCAGCTTTCGGTTCCCTTGTGGACAAACTGAGCTGATTCGCGTGAAATCGCGCCAATTAATACGGACCGAGGAAACGAACGCCATTGAAATGAATGAGGTGGCTAGGGGCATCGGCAATCCAGACCTCTGACTCCCATGCTATGACTTCAAGATACTTCAGAAAAGTTTTTCGACTCGGGAATGCGGAAACAAAAACAATACCAGCACTGCAACCGCGGAAGAGCTTTGATAGCTCGCCTTGCCTCTTTCCGTCGACCGGGCCATGGCTCGTGACCGACTCAATTAGAAGAAGCCAATTTTTCTCCCGGTGAAAAATGACCACGTCCGGCATCTTGCCATGGTTGTCCACTGCAACCCCCAGGCTGCGCAGTAGTCCATCGTCAAAGAATGCGTGCTTGTCGCCGGTGTCGCCAACGTAAATCAGCGCGCCACCCGGGGCATACCTCGCGCCGAAATCTTCAACGATTCCCTTGATCAATTTGGAATGATCTCCCGGAGAAAGGGCAATGTTCTGCCCATCGCCAACCGAGACCGGGATCATGTTCATTACACGTGCCTTGGCATACTGTTGCGTCAAGGATTTCCGAGATCGAAGGTACTGTGCAAGACGGGCGACATAGTCAGGCGCACCATACGCCTTTAACACGGCCAACAGGTTTGGCTCGACCTGGTAGACCGCGTTTGGACTGTTGACGGGACGATCCGGTTTGTCTGGGTTGTAGAGGCAAATACCTGCCTCAATGAATTGATGCATCGATTGCCTGCGAAACGTTTCCCGTGTGTTTGGCGCGTAGTTTGTATTGAAGTTATCCCGTGCCCAATCCATTATCGGCGTTATGCCAACAAGGGGAGCATCACACTCGGCCCACGATTTTTTGGGTGGCAGATCGACGAGCGCCAATAGGCAAAGCGCTGTTCGTTCGTTCAGTTGCGCCCGTGGCAGCCCAAGATCAACCAAGATGGAACCGGCGTCCTTTAGCCGCTGTTTCTTTGTCGTCATAAACTGCTGGTCAGCCTGTCGATTTCTTCTTGGGTCATTGAATGCCGGTAATCCTTGCCCAGCACCATCAGGTGCTCGACGCTTGGATACTTCATATTTCTCAAGTCGGTAGCGTTAACTTGAGTATGTCCGGAAAAGACCCGGAAATGGTCATCCAGCGCCGTGCTATTCAAGAAACACGCGAGCCCCGCAGAAAGTGTCCTGTCCAGCCCTTTTTTCTTGAAGTGGAAGACATTCCAATGATTCTCAAAGGCCACCAGCGGGGACCTGGTTTCTTCCGGGACAATCACGTAGGCAACAACCCGCCGCCGTTCTTCCTTGGCCGAGAAGCGCTTGACGAGAACATAAACCCCCTCCAGCATTAGCCACTTATCCACTTCCGCACTTCGAACCAGCGCATTGGGTTTCTTATGCTCCTTCGGATACTGAAAGCCGTCCTTCGTAAAGTGATGTGGATAAAGCAATGGCACGGTATCGTGCCCGGGTTCCTGCCTCCACCATTCTTTCAGCCGAAAATCCACCACGGGACCGGTGCATACCTCAATATCAAGTTCCTGGAGCGTATGAGTAAATAACGACCCTGAATTCTTGGCCAATTCCCGGGTTGGAACACGAATGAACAATTCTGTATCGCCGGGCTGAATTATTTCTTGATAGGCGACCTCTCGCTGATGCAAATCACTAAAACTGGCATCGTGCGAGCCCGATAACAAAACGCCGCCTTGTATCCCGTCACGAGTCAGTTTCAGGATAATGCTCTCTTGAAGGACCTCATCGTCCGCAAATGCTTTACTCCGGGATTCGAAGACATGAATCGCATCGATGGAACACTCCCTGAGCATTAATTCGCGGAAAGGCTTGTAGTAGGGTCCGTTGCAAAATGAACGCGGAATGATGATGACGATTTCCCCCTTAATTGTCATCTGCATGATTGTCAATGCGAGGAACGCCGTGTAAAGATTTACCGTCTCAAGACCAACCTGCTGGCATGCTTTCCGATGCACAGAGTTGGAGTTTATTTTTTTGTATGGTGGATTGAGAATGGCGTGCGTGAATCGAACTTCAGGGTGGAACTGAATCCGGTCTATCGAGTCCAGGATGAAATCACTCCTGTGAAGCTGATAGGGAACTTTTAGTTGATCCAAGTTCCTTTCAAGATAGAACTGCATCACTGGGTCAACTTCCCACACCTCGATTCTGTTTAGCTGGAGCACCTTGCTTGCTGCAAGCGTCAGCGAGCCAATACCGGCGCCAGCGTCGAGAAGTGTGGCGTCAGCTTTACTTGTGAAAAGGCCAGCCATGAATTCCGCAATTCTGGACGGCGTCATGAATTGCCCCAGCGGCCCCTTTTGCTTCGGGTCAAGCTTGGCATTTGCTTCGTGGCGAAGCTCGTCAATCACTACATTATTCATTTTGCAACTCTGCTTTTTTTGCTGTTTGCTTGGTCGCCGCACGCAAATCCGTGCTCGTTACGGCAGGGAGACTCACCGTGTCGCCAAGCCCGAGGGAAGTGTGCCACGAATCGATTCGAGAAAGCTAAACTCAAGCACTGGCGCGCCTTCTGGGCCGCAAAGGCCCGAAGAAGCCCGCCAAATGGCGTTCTGCGTTTCATCGTTTTGCGGGATTGGCGATCCGCAAAACCGGGACGCTGCACGATGCGCTGATCGCGGCGCCCGCCGATCCTGTCAGAGGTGATGCCGACCGATGCCTGCCAGTGGTTTTACGAGTGCACTGCCTGCAAGACGTTGCTCAAACCCAGGGCCGGCGATTGCTGCGTGTTCTGTAGCTACGGCACGGTGAAGTGCCCGCCGATACAGAAACAAGGAAATTGCTGCGTAAAGTGAGTCGCATGCGGATGACTAAACGCAAGCGCTGTTTCCAGTCACCCTTCAACCGGCAGGCCGGCCGCTTTCCACTCCGGAAAACCATTTTCCAGCCGTCGTGCCTTGAGTCCCTTGCCGCGTAACAGCGCCACCGCATCGACCGAGAGCAGGCAGTACGGGCCGCGGCAATAGGCGATGACTTCCCGCCCCTTGGGAAACTTCCGCAGGTGCTTCGCCAGGTCCTCGACGGGGACGTTGATCGCACCGGGCAAATGTCCGGCCGCGTACTCGTGGGCAGGGCGGACATCGAGCACCGTGATCAGCCCGAGCTTCGAACGCTTGAGCAGTTCCGCCGTGCGGATAGGCTCCAGGTCGTCGCGCGCGGTAATGTAGGTGCGCACCAGTTGTTCCATTTCGGCGAGGCGCGTTTCGGCGACCCGTCCCAGCGCGGCGATCAAAGCCACCACGTCCGGCCCCGCTGACTCGTAGAACACGCGCAGGCCCTCCTTTCGCGCCCGTACCAGTCCGGCGCGGCGCAGTTCCTGCAGATGCTTCGATGCATTGGCGACCGAGAGCCGCGTCATGGTCGCCAGCTCGTCGACGCTGCGCGGACCCTGCGCGATGAACTCCAGCAATTCCAGCCGGTTGCCGTTTGACAGCGCCTTGCCCACCCGCGCGAGCTGGGCATGCACGTCCTGCTTGAAGTTTCCGGTTGACATCGGGATCGCATCCTCCTACTATTCAACGTATTAGTTGATTAGTTGAATTATACCTGTCCGGCGGGATCAGGCAAGGCTTTAAGTACGAGGAACGATTATGACATTCAACGAGTGGGCACTTGGACACGAGCCGGCCATCCGGCTGGGCGCGTTCTTCGCCATGTTCGCCCTCATGGCCCTCTGGGAGGCGCTGGCGCCGCGGCGGGCACGGCGGTTGCCGCGACGCGTGCGCTGGTGGCATAACCTCGCGCTGGTGGTGCTGAACAGCCTGATCCTGCGCCTGCTGTTTCCCGTGGCGGCGGTCGGATTCGCGCTGCTGGGCGCCGAACGTGGCTGGGGATTGCTGAATGCCTTTGACGTCCCGTTCTGGTGGGCATTCGTGCTGTCGGTGATCGCGCTCGACGCTGCGATCTATTTGCAGCATGTGATGTTTCATGCGGTGCCGCTGTTGTGGCGCCTGCACCGGGTGCATCACGCCGATGCGGATATCGATGTCACCACCGGCGCGCGCTTTCATCCGATCGAAATCCTGCTGTCGATGCTGATCAAGCTGGCGGTCATCGCGGTGCTCGGGGCGCCGGCGGCGGCGGTACTGACGTTCGAGGTGCTGCTGAACGCGACCGCGATGTTCAACCACGCCAATCTGCGGCTGCCCGAAACGGTTGACCGCTTCCTTCGGTTGGGGCTGGTCACCCCGGAGATGCATCGCATCCACCATTCGATGGAGCCGGACGAGACCAACAGCAATTTTGGTTTCAATCTCCCCTGGTGGGACCGGCTGTCCGGCACTTATCGCGACCGCGCCCGCCTGCCGCAGGAAAGCATGGCCATCGGTGTGCAGGGGATCACCGGCCGTGACGACGCGGTCAAGCTCGCGGGCATGTTGGCGCTTCCCTTCGCCGAAGGCGGCGACGGCTTGGCGATCGGCAGCGCACGGGAATCCGGGCATGAAGCCCGTTAAGACATTAAGAACTTGTCCGTAAATAAGACGCGATGCCTGACTTGCCCTTTTTGCCTCACTCTGCGTTGCGTTTCCTTGCAATGGCTCGCCATTGCTGCGAAAAGCGCGCCTTGATTGAGACAAAAATTGCTGCGTCACGCATTCGCGCTTATTTGCGGACAAGTTCTAAGACGACGAGAGAAAGGAAGTCAATACCATGAAGACCCTGTTCATCCTGAATGACGCACCGTATGGCAACGAGCGCAGCTACAACGGCTTGCGCCTGGCGGGGGCGTTGTCGAAGGCCGAGGGCGAGGAGGTGAAAGTCTTCCTGATGGGCGATGCGGCGGCTTGCGCGAAGGGTGGGCAAAAGGTTGCCGAGGGTTTCTACAACATCCAGCTCATGCTCGGTCGCGTGGCGCGCAACAAGGCCGAGGTCGCGGTATGCGGAACCTGCATGGATGCACGCGGGATCACTGATCCGGAGCTTTCCGATGGCGCCCGGCGAAGCACGCTTGCCGAGTTGACGTCATGGACGCAGTGGGCGGACAAGGTGATCGTGTTCTAGGAGTTTGGTGAAACTCGAATCAAATCGGTTGCGCTGCGGGCTGTAGGGAACTTTACTCTTTTCGAGAGAGGGAGAGGGAGGGCGAAGCGAGGGTACCGAGCAAGATTCTCGTGGTAAACCAGTGATGGTGGCCCAGAAATCCTCCTCAATCCTCCTTTAAAAAGGAGGAAGCACCCGGTAATGAGCGCGACGAAATTGAACAATCTGAAATTTAACCACTTCCTGAAGTGCAAGAAACAGGAGCAAACCAGATGGGCAAAATATTGTTGGTTGTGAACGAGCCGGCCTACGGCAGCGAGCGCACCTATAACGGACTGCGGCTCGCCGGCACCCTGGCCAAGCGCGAGGGCACGCAGGTGCGGGTCTTTCTGATCGGCGACGCGGTGGACTGCGCCAAGCGCGGCCAGCGGACGCCGGCCGGTTACTACAATATCGAGAAGTTGCTGGGCACGGTTGTCGAGCATCACGGCGAGGTCGGCATCTGCGGCAGTTGCCTCGATTCCCGCGGTATCACCGACGCCGACGTCACGCCCGGCACGCGCCGCAGCAGCATGGAGGAGCTGGCGACCTGGTCCGGCGAGTGGGCCGACAGAGTCATTGTGTTTTGATGGGCCGCACCGTATTGGTCCTCGGGGCCGGTCTCGGCGGGCTGGTCGCCGCCGAGACCTTGAGAAAGCTCTTGCCCGGCTCCGATCGTGTGATTGCCGTTGATCGCGCCGAGCGGCATTTCTTTCCGCCGTCCTTGTTATGGCTGATGGTCGGCGAGCGGACGCCGGAGGATTTCACCCGTTCGCTGGACCGGCTGGTCGGACGAGGCGTCGAGTTCCGCCACGGCGCGGTCACGCGAATTGACCCGTTGCGCCGCGAAGTCGACGTCGCCGGCGAAGTTCTTGCCGCCGATGCGCTGGTGATCGCGCTGGGTGCCGAGTACGCCCCGGAAACGATCCCGGTCTCGCCGAAGCCGGCCTCAATGCCTACACCATGGCCGGCGCGACCGCCGTCCGCGACGCCCTTGCCGGTTTCGCCGGGGGCCGCATCGTCATTTTGACCGCCGCGCCCATGTATAAGTGTCCGGCCGCGCCCTACGAGGCCGCCCTGCTGGTGGATTCGCACCTGCGCAAACGCGGCCAGCGCGACAAGGCGACGATCGAGTTCTTCGCGGCCGAACCCCGGCCGATGTTCGTCGCCGGCCCCGTGGTGGGCGCCGCCATACGCGGCATGATCGAGGCGCGCGGCATCGCTTATCGCCCCGAGCATCAGGTCAAGGATGTCGATCCGGCGGCGCGCCGCATCGGCTTCGCCAATGGCGCCTCGGCCGAATACGATCTGCTGATCTACATTCCACCACACCGCGCGCCGGCGGTGGTGCGCGAGGCGGGCCTGACCAACGAATCCGGCTGGATACCCGTCGATCGCCATACGTTGCAAACACCATTCGAGAGTGTCTTCGCGCTGGGCGATATCACCAGCATTCCGCTCAAGATGGGCCGGCCCTTGCCCAAGGCGGGTATTTTCGCCCACGGCCAGGCCGAGGTCGTCGCGCATAACATCGCCCGCGCCTGGACCGGCAAGGGCGCGCCACGCCAATTTGCCGGCAAGGGCATGTGCTTTATCGAAACCGGCCGCGGGCAAGCGGGTATCGGCAAGGGAAACTTCTACGCCGAGCCGATGCCGCAAGTGGAGATGCGCGGGCCCAATTTCCTGTGGCATGCGGCCAAGATCCTGTATGAGAAATACTGGCTCTATCGGCGGTTCTGAGAGAGGGAATCGGGCGCCGCCCGCGCTCCCCCGGGCTTCTGGGCTATCAGGGTAACAAACGACTTCACGCGATTTTCCGGCTTGGCAAAATTGCCGAACTCGCAATACAGGATGTTCCGCCCGGCAAACCGCTTGTTGCTACTTCGCGGCGCGAAATGGATTCACCACTCGCACTCCCTCGATAATCTGGCCGTGTTGTAAATCTTCAGAGAGCAAGGTTTCGCAGCCTTGGTGAAGCGCCGCCGCAACGATCAGCGCATCCCAGTGCGAAATGCTTGTGTCATCCGCGATGCCCCAGGCGGTCTCCAACACAATGGCGTCGATCGCGCAGGGATGCCAAGCCATTAAATGGCGGATTTCAGCGCGCGCGCGCACCTTGAATTCATCGCCTTTGATGCGGACGAGATTGACGTAAAACTCATTGAGCACTTGCGTGCTTACGCGGCCACTGCGTTCCCGCCAGCAGCGCGCCAACCAGGATTGCGCCGCCTGTTGTTTGGCGACGTTTCGTGGGTCGAGCGCGTAAATCAGGACGTTGGTGTCAACGAATACTGGCACGGCCGTTTGCCTCGTCCCGGCTCAGATAACGGGTATTTTTCGGAAAGGCAAGAGGCTGAAATTTCAGCGCCGCGCGCATGGATCGTTCGTAGATGCCATCGCGTGCGCGCGCCTGTTCGACGAGTTGGCCAAGATAGCGCGAGATACTCGCATTGTCGCGCGCGGCCTTGACACGCACCCATTCGAGCGCGTCTTCCGCCATGGTGACGGTGACATTTTTCATATTTGACCCCAATCAATTTGACACGAAAGTAGTGTAACACGAAATTCGTGTCAATTCTCTGGAAATCAAAGGGTTCGTGATGAATCGTTTTGAAGTGCCATTGAGACCATGGCTAAATAGTCTTGCGACTCCAACAATTCCAATTCGCAGTAGAGACGGCATCAATAATTCAATCCCGCCCGGTGATGTTTTTGACGCCTGGCTCTACCGGCGTTTCCGAGAGAGTATCCGGCGCCGCATGAAATATTCAGACTAGTCCAGCGCTCCCTGCGGCTTTTGCGCGATCAGGGTAACAAACGACTTCACGCGATTTTCCGGCTTGGCAAAATTGCCGAACTCGCAATGCAGGATATTCCAGCCGGCAAACCGCTGTTGCATCTCCGAGCGAGAGAACAGGCAGTGGTCCAGCGGGTCGAACATGTCCATGTAGGTCGTACCCTCGATCATGACGTTGATGAAAGCAATCCCGCCTTCGCGCACGCAAGCCTGGATGCTGGCGAGGCGGCTGAACGCTGTCTGGCAATCGAAAAACATCAGGACGCCGATGGATACAACCGTATCAAAGGTCCCGGTGATTTGGTAGTTGCGCAGATCCACCTGTTCGGCGGTGATGTCGAGCGATTCCTGGAATGCGCGCTGCTGCAAATGGCGAATCGCGGCGCCGCTTCCATCCAGCGCCACTACCGAGCAACCGCGCTTGGCGGCCGCCACGGCGAGATTACCGAGGCCGCAACCGAAATCCAGCAGCCGGCCACGCAAATGTGCGAGCGCTAACAGCTCGAACGAATTCAGCGTCAGGTCCCCGGCAAGCGCCTGACGATGAAATTGCTCGTCAAAGAAGCGAATGCTGTGGTCGGAGTTCATGACGACACCATCAGCGCAATTTTCGGCCACGCGCGCAGCGCTGCTGAATAGCCGGCGGCCAGCAATTCTTCGTGGGCGTTGGCCATGCCCACCAGCCGATGCAAATCCATGCGGATGGCGACATCGGCGTGGCGAATCTGCTCCTTGATCAGCGCGTTGGCCATGATGTGCATGGTCTGGAAGGCGACGCCGCTCAGTCCCGTGAATTGATCCTCGGCCGGCCGGAAGGCGACATCCACCCCGATGACCATGTCCGCGCCCATTTCCCGCAGCGCAATCACCGGCACTGGCTCAGTCAATCCGCCATCGACCAGGTCGCGTCCATCGATTTTGACGGGTGCGAACATTACCGGAACGCTGCACGATGCGCTGATTGCCGCACCGGCCGGCCCTTTGCGAATGACGACGCGCTCACCGGTCGCCACGTCCGTCGCAATCGCGCCGAACGGCACGGGCAATTCCTCCAGCAGGCGATTGCCGAGTTCGCGGTCGATCTGCGTTTGTAATTTGGTGTGTCGCATAAAGCCTTTGCCCGACCACGCAAGATCCATTACGCCGGGCCATTCGATCTCGCGCGCAATCTGGTCAATTTTGCTGATTGGCAACTTCGCGGCGGCCAGCACGCCGATGATGGCGCCAGCGCTGGTGCCGGTGATGAGCTGCAATTCGAGTCCCTTCTCGTGCAGCGCTTTCAGCACGCCGACATGCGCCATGCCGTGGATCGAACCGCCACCGAAGGCGATGCCGACGCGCCGGCTGGCGGACTTTTTCTTCGTTACGCCGGCTTGCGCGAGAAGGCTTGCGGGCGCCGAGGGCGACGCCAGCGCAAGAGCCGGAATGCAACCGATCGCGCCGAGGAATGTTCTGCGTTGCATGAAAGCACCTGCCTGAAAGGGCACACCGTCGTTGGCGTGCAAACATCATACGCACATGGTTTACGGTAATTGATAGGCGACCGTTGCCAGACTCCATCTTTCGTCGTCCCAGCGAAGGGTGAAGCAGGGATTTCGCGATACACAGTATCGCGCCCGCGGAACCGGGTGGCCATGCAGGGCCACCCGTGGGAGCGGACCCAGTCCAGCCAACTTCACTAAGAACGGAACTGCACCAAAGACTGATCAGATTGTGGGCGCACTGGATCCCAGCCCGGGCAAGTGCCCGGTCTATCCTGAGCCCGTCGAAGGGCTGGGACGACGGCGTCTCTGGGACCGACGAATGTGCGAATGAATGGAGATCGAATTCAGTAGCGGCAATGCGCTACACGACATTGAAATTCAGCATCATGCCGTCGTCCTCGTGCTCCAGGTTATGGCAGTGGAGCACGTAGTTGCAGGGGGTATTGAACCGCAGCGCAATTTCGACCGATTCCGACGGACGCACCAGCACGGTGTCCTTCCAGCCGAGATCGGTCGGCAGGCGCCGGGCCTCGATGGCATCGCGCGAGATCACCTGGAATTGCGCGCCGTGCACGTGCATCGGATGCGGTTCCACGGCGCGATTGGTGAATTGCCAGCGTTCGAGCTCGCCGCGGCGCGCCACAAAATCGATGCGCGCGCTGTCGTAGGTGAGATTGTTGATGCGGTGCATGCCGGCGCTCATGCCGCCCACGGTGGTCAGCACGAAAGTCCGGCTGACCAGCGCGGCGGCGGAATCGTGGCGGACGATGGGGGCAAAGGCCGCCGGGATGCTGCCGGGGCTGGTTGCCGGCGTGCTCGATACCGACAGCGTCAACAGTTCGAATGCGCTGCCCTGCGGCGGCGCGAATCCCATCATGCCGGCACCCATGTTGCTGAAAGCGGCGCTGAATAACTTGACCGTCTGCCCCGCCCGGGCACGAAGATCGAGCAACACTTCGGCGCGCTCTCCGGGCGCGAGCAGCAAGCTGGTGACCGGCACCGGCGCCGCCAGCAGTCCGCCGTCGGTGGCGATCAGCCAGAAGCTGCCGCCATCTTCGAGCGCCGGATTGAGGATGCGCGCGTTGGAGCCGTTCAACAAACGAAGACGAATGACCGCCGGCTCGACGGCCACGCTGACCGGGCCCAGCGTCCCGTTGACCGTCATCACGTTTCCCAGCCAGGCGGTCACCAGGTCCATCATGGTGGGCTGATAGTTCAATGCGCCGCTGTATACGCGCTTGTCGGCCAGCACCAGCGGAATATCGCGCACCCCCGTCGGCAGCCCGCGCGCCGCATCGTTGCCATCGTCGACGATCAGAATGCCGGCCAGGCCGGAATAGGCCTGGCGCGCCGTGGCCTGATGGGCATGCGTGTGATACCAGTAGGTGCCGGGGCGCTCGTTGACGGCAAAGGTGTAACGCCGGCTTGCGTTCGGCATGACCATTTCCGATGGATGCCCATCCATGCCCGCCGCTGCGGCCAATCCATGCCAATGAACATTGGTGGATTCGCTTAGCTGGTTTTGCAGCGTGATATCCAACGCAGACCCTTGCGAAATCCGGATTAACGGGGCGGGCCACTGGCCGTTGTACAACATCGCGCCTGATTGTGCGCCCGAGCCCAGGTCATAGGCGCCGGCTGCGGCGCTGAGCGTATTGCCGGCCAGCGTCGCGGGCAGGCGCAATGTGCCACCGGCCGGACCGGCTGGCGGCGTGCCACCGCTGCCCGGCATGTTTCCCATGGAAGGCATGCCATTTCCCCCGTCCCCACCGCCGCCGCCACCACAGCCCGCGAGGCTGGCGAGGCCGAGCGCGGCCATCCCTGACAGAAATTCGCGTCGTTGCGGAATGTGTAAGTTGCTCATGTATACCTCGTGTCAGCAAACCACCGGAATGCGGCATCTGCAGGTGAACGGTCGCGCAATCGCGATCGGATAAATATCCGCGCCCGCGCACAACCGAGTCGCTCCCCGCAGATTAATGCGAGGATGGCCGGTCCCTGTTGATGGGGATCAAAGAGGTTGTATTTACCGTTGCGCAAGTTCCGTCTCGCAGAACGGTTCGCTCGCCCAGCATTTCATGTCGGCAGCGGAATCAAATAACGAAACCGTAATGCTTCAGTCAGATTGCCGTCGGCATCGCGGGTACAAACTTCATTCCGTCGCGGTCCCTTTTTCCGCGCGGTTGCCAGGCGAATACCCGGCGAATGAAACGAATCAACCAATAGGAGTTTGCCATGTACAAGAAATCCTTCCCCATCGCCGTTGCCTTCGCGCTGTCCCTGTCTGCCGGCACAGCCGTCGCCGACCAAACGTTTCATCCCGCGAATAACGAAGCGGGCGCAATCATGCACTACGTCGCGGGCACCAAGTCGCGCGCCCAGGTAGAGACGGAGCGGACTGAATCCGCAAAGAACAACGTGACCGCCGATGGCTGGCGCTATGTCGGCGGGGACCCGGGTTGGGAACTGATTCAGCACGCCTACGATTTTCGCAACGGAAAGTGGGTGCATTCCGACCAGTTCGACCACAACACGCCGAAGCCAAGCCTTGTTTCGATCGAGCAGGGGAGAAAACTCTACCAGGACCTGTACTTGGGCGGATAAAAAGGCGGCAACAATTGTGCCGGCATGATGCGCTGAAACGCGAGCAGCAACGGGAGCATCGTTGGTCATGGCATCCGCACCTCGAAACAAACGCCGTCGATGCCGGGCCGGACCTCAATCTCGCCGCCATGGGCGCGGATGATGGAGCGGGTGATCGCCAGGCCCAGGCCGGCGCCTTCGTCGCCGCGCTGCCGCGAGGGGTCGGCGCGGTAGAAGCGATCGAATATTCGCGGCAGGTGCTCCGGCGCAATCGGCTCGCCGGTGTTTTCGACTGTCAGGATGGTGCCCTCGCCGGTGGCCGCGATGCGAACTTGAATGCTGCCGCCGGCCGGGGTGTGGCGAATCGCGTTGGACAGCAGATTGGCCAGCGCGCGGCGCAGCATGAGCTTGTCGCCGGACACCTGACCGCTGCCCGCCAGCGAAAGTTGCAGCGCTTTTTCTTCGGCCAGCGCATCGAAGAAATCGAACAGTTCATGCACTTCCCGCGCCAGATCGACCGGTTCGCGGCTGGGCATGAGCAATCCGTTGTCGGACTGCGCGAGAAACAGCATGTCGCCGGTCATGCGCGCGAGTCGATCGTATTCCTCGGCATTGGAGACCAGCACTTCGCGGTACTCGTCGGCGCTGCGCGCGCGGGATAGCGCTACCTGGGTTTCGGTCATCAGGTTGCTGATGGGTGTGCGCAGTTCGTGGGCCAGGTCGGAAGAGAAATCCTTCAGCCTTTGAAACGAATCCTCGAGGCGGGCGAGCATGTCGTTCAGGGTTTGCGCGAGCTCGGCCAGCTCAGCGGGAACCGAATGGAGCGGCAGACGATAGTCGAGCCGGTCGGCCGTGACGCCGGCCGCGCCCTGACGGATGGCTCGCAGGGGCGCCAGTCCGCGCCTGACCGCGGCCCAGCCGAGGAGCGTGGCCGAGGCCGCGGCAATGGCCACGAACATCCAAAGCGTGCGCCGGAACGAGGCCATAAAAGTTTCATGGTGCGTGATGTCCACCGCCAATGCGACCAGTACCGGCGGCCAGTCGCGGATACCGGTCGGCAACAGGGCGGCGATGCCGCGCCGGGGATGCGCGCCTTGCGGCGTATCCTGCCGCCAAACCTGTTGCCGCGGCGGGTTCTGAATCGCGCCGCGCTCCAGCATCGATGGCGGAAATCCGCGGTCGGCGGTGGCGAACAGTGTGCGCTCACCGGGCCCGCGCACCAGCATGACGAGGCCATGATGGCCGACCAGCGCATCGTCGAGTTGCGCGGCCATGGCGTCGAGGTCGTCCGGTGTTTGCACCTTTTCCAGCAGATTGCCGGCCAGATGAAGTTTGCCGGTCATCCGTTCCATGTCCTGTTCGACGAAGTGTTGCTCGACTGCGCCGCCGATCACCAGGCCCAGCGCCAACAGAACCATCGTCGAGACTACGGCAAACAGCAGCGTCAGACGGAACGCGATTGATTTGCGCGGAAACCTCATACCGCGTCGTCCTCCAGTACGTAGCCCATGCCGCGTACCGTGCGGATGAGCTTGGGCTCGAAACCGTCGTCCATTTTCGCGCGCAACCGCCGTACCGCCACTTCGATGACGTTTGTGTCGCTGTCGAAATTCATGTCCCAGATCTGCGAGGCGATCAGCGAGCGCGGCAGCACTTCGCCGCGGCGCCGCAACAGCAGTTCAAGCAGCGCGAATTCCTTGGCGGTGAGATCGATGCGCCGGCCGCCGCGCGTCACCCGCCGGCGCAGCAGATCCAGCTCCAGATCCGCGACGCGCACATGCTGTGGTTCCTTGGCGTGGCTGCCGCGGCGCAGCAGCGTGCGTACCCGGGCGAGCAGTTCGGCGAAGGCAAACGGTTTCACCAGGTAATCGTCGGCCCCCAGTTCGAGGCCCTTCACCCGATCATCGACCTGATCGCGGGCGGTCAGAAAGAGCACCGGCAGGTCGCGCCCAGCACGGCGTATGCCAGCGAGCACCTGCCAGCCATTTATTTTTGGCAGCATCACGTCGAGAATCGCCAGATCGTAGTCGCCGGTCGCGCCCAGATGCAGGCCGTCCACGCCATCGCGCGCCAGGTCGACGACGAAACCGGCCTCGGACAGGCCCTGCTTCTAGTAATTGCCGGTTTTTTGTTCGTCCTCGACGACCAGAATTTTCATCGCGCTTTGCTCCCTTTTCTTTCTGATGACGATGCGCTGATTGTGCGCTTGCGGATTCGATGTGCATCGAAGATTACAGAAATGTAATCCCGGCGTCAGCTTGAATTGGGGAAAATGTTTGCAGAATGCGCTTTGCAAACCGCCGAAGGAAATTTTGCCATCAATACATTTCGAATCGCCCGCGCAATGGCCGGCCACAGTTTCATCCGCCTGGGCATGACATCGTCTGCCTGGAAACGGCGAATGGCCATGGGGATTTCCGGGCTCGCGTTCTGCTTTCCGGGGACGGCCGCGCCATCCCCGCCGCCGCCGGCGACGTCCGGTCTGGCGCAAGCCCTCGATCAGGCGTGGCGCCTCCACCCGCAGGCTGCGGCGCTGGATGCCCGCGACAGCGAAGCGCGCGCCGCCCGGGAGCTTGCCACCGGTCTGACGCCCGAGCCGGGTTCGGTCAGCATCAGCAACCTCACCGATCGCCTCAACGCCAATCTCGGCCGGCAGGAGTGGGAGGTCGAGCTGGCGACGCCGCTTTGGCTGCCGGGACAGAAGGCAGCGCGCGAGGCCGAGGCCACCAGCCGCATCGACGAGAACACCGCCAAACGTGCCGCCTTGCGTCTGGAACTGGCCGGCGAAGTACGCGAGGCGTGGTGGACGCTGGCCACGGCGCGCAATGCCCGGTCGCTCACGGAGAGACGCCTCGACACCGCGCGCGCGCTGGAAGCCGATGTGCGGCGCCGCTATGCCGTGGGGGAGCTGTCCCGCATCGACGCCAACCTCGCGCAGACTGAAATACATGTTGCCGATGCTGAGCACAATGAAGCGGCGGCAACGCACTTTCAGGCCGAACAAACCTTGCGCATATTGACCGGCGCTGCCACGCCGGCAGAATTGAGCGAAGAAACACCGGGGGGTACCGGTGCAATCGGCGGATTCCTGGCGTCGCACCCGCAGATCATTGCCGCTTTTGCCGCCGCGAGCAGTGCACGAGCGAAAGTGAAAGTTGCCGATGAATCGCGCCGGACCTCGCCCGAACTGGCGCTGCGCGTGGTGCGTGAGCGTGGTGACTTCGCGGAGCCCTACGCCAACAGTATCGGTATCCGGCTGAAGATCCCGTTCTCGTCTTCAGCGCAGGTACGCGGCGAAACCTCGTCCGCCCAGGCGGTCGCCGATCAGGCCGAGGCGGACATGCGGCGTACGGAAACCCGGATCCGGCTTGATGCCGAGCGGGCACAGCGGTTGTTACAGACCAGCGAGCGCCAATGGGCCATGGCACAGGAGCGCCGATCGCTGTCAGCGGAAAATTTACGACTAAGCGAAAAGGCCTTTTCACTGGGTGAATCCGATCTCGCCTCGCTGCTGCGCATCCGCGCCGCCGCCTTTGACGCCGAAGCGTTTCTGGATCGGCAGCGTGTTGCCCGTGCCGCTGCCCAATCGCGACTGAAACAATCACTGGGAGTGTTACCTTGAAGGTTACATCGATATTTTTTCTCGCCATCGCGTTCGCGTTCGCCTCTGTTTTGCCCGCCCGGGCGGGGGGCGATAGTAGCGACGGCCATACCCACGGGCCGGCGGCACTGCCGGTTACCACCCCTATGGCACCGCGTGCCGTTGCTGCCACTGAAGAATTCGAAGTTGTCGCGATACTCGAAGGCATGCAATTGCAGGTGTATGTCGATCACTTCGCCAGCAACGCGCCGGTCACCAAGGCCAGGGTCGAGATCGAAGGTGCGGGACTCAAGGGTCTCGCCAACGAGACAGCGCCCGGTGTGTACACGATGAAATTCGCGAAAACGATTTCGCCAAACAAACATCCGCTGACTATCGGCATCGAAGTGGGTGACACCGCCGACCTGCTGACGGCGTCGCTGGATATTCCGCATCCGGACGTGGTCAGCGAACACGTCGAATGGTGGCGGCAATGGTGGATCGGGATTGCCGCGGCACTGCTCGTGCTGACGGTTGTTGCAGTGTGGGTGGTGCGGCGGCGCAATACCTTAGGGAGCATCTGACATGCAAAAGTTTTCTTTGCTCCATTTACCATCTCGCTCCGCCTGCGTCCTCGTTGTTGCGATAACCACAGGGGTCGCAGGCAATGCCTTCGCCCACGGCGACGAGGATCACAGCAAAGACGCCAAAAAAGCCCCGTCCCGCGCGCCGGTGGCGGGCGCGCAATACGTTCAGGATGGGGCGGGCATCGCGGCGGCACCGCAACGTTTGCCCGATGGCAGCCTGTTTATCCCCAAGCCTGTGCAGCGTCAACTGGGTGTGCGTCAACTGGGTGTGCGCACGCAGCCGGTACGCATCGCCGACCTCGCCGCGACGATCGAACTCAACGGCAAGGTCATCCCCGACCCGCAGACCGGCGGCCGGGTTCAGGCGACGTTTGCGGGCAGTGTCATCCCCGGCCCCAAAGGCATGCCGGTGGCCGGACGAAAAGTCGCCAGGGGCGAAGTGCTGGCGTATCTGCGCCCGGTCGGCAGCGCCATCGAGCGCGGAAACCAGAAAGCGCAATTGGCCGAGCTCGAAGCGCAGCTCGCCATTGCCGGTGGGCGTGTCAAGCGCTTTGAGAAACTGGAAGGTGCAGTGCCGCAAAAGGAAATCGACGCGGCACGCATTGACCACGCGGCCTTGCAGAAGCGCCACGATTTTGTCGGTGCCAGCATCGATGCGGCCGAGCCCTTGCGCGCTCCGGCAGCCGGTGTGATCAGTGCCTCGCACCATCTGCTCGCCGGGCAAATCGTGGATGCCAAGGAAATACTCTTCGAAATCGTTGACCCGGCCCGTCTTGCGGTCGAGGCGCTGGCCTATGATGCCGGCATTGGCGACGCGCTGATTTCCGCCAGCGCATTGGCCGATAAAACCGCGTTGGAACTAAAATTTGTCGGCGGTGGCCGGCAACTGCGCGAGCAAGCGTTGCCGCTGCTGTTTCGCATCGTCTCTGCCGATTCCGCTGTCGCGGTGGGCCAGCCGGTCAACGTGATTGTGCGCACAAAGTCGGCGATCAAGGGCGCAGCAGTACCGCGCTCGGCACTGAGCAAAACTGGCGGTGGAGAGACAGTGGTGTGGGTGCATACCGAGGCCGAGCGCTTTGTCGCCCGGCGCGTGCGCCCCCAATCTCTGGACGCGAACAACGTGGCCATCGCCGAAGGGTTGGTAGAAGGTGATCGCGTGGTGATTCAGGGCACCGACCTGCTCTCCCAGGTTCGCTGAAATGTTTGAATTCATCATCCACGTAAGTCTCAGGCAGCGCCTGCTCGTCATCGGCATCTCGCTGTTGCTGATCATCTACGGCGCAATCACGTTGCGGCAGATGCCGGTGGATGTGTTCCCCGATCTGAACAAGCCCACGGTGACGTTACTGACCGAAGCCGGCGGCATGGCACCCGAAGAGGTCGAACAGCTCGTGACGTTCCCGATCGAATCGGGCATGAACGGCATGCCGGGCGTAACGCGGGTGCGTTCGGTATCGGGCATCGGCCTTTCGGTCATCTACGTCGAATTCGAATGGGGCACCGATATTTATCGCAACCGGCAACAAATCGCCGAGCGGCTGAACTTGGTGCGCGAGCAGTTGCCGCCGGGCATCGTGCCGCAGCTCGGGCCGATTTCGTCGATCATGGGCGAGATTCTGCTGATCGCCCTGCCGATCAATACCGCCGTCGGCGAGGCTGATGCCAACCCGATGGCGGTGCGCGCGTATGCCGATTGGGTCATGCGCCCGCGCCTGTTGACCATTCCCGGCGTCGCGCAAGTGATTCCGATCGGCGGCGAAGTGCGCCAGTATCGCGTTGAAATTCGTCCCGCGCAGCTTCAGGCGCTGGGCATCGAGCGCGAGAAACTGGAAGCCGCGCTAAAAGATTTCGGTGCCAACACCAGCGGCGGATTTCTCAACGCACAGGGCCGCGAATATCTGATCCGCCATATCGGTCGCAGTTCGCGCATCGAGGATTTGCAAAATCTGGTGGTGGCAGTCAAGAACGGCAACCCATCCTGTTAAAGCAACTCGCCGACGTGAAAGTGGCACCGGCCACCAAGCGCGGCGATGGTAGTTACAAGGGCAAACCGGCGGTGATCCTGTCGGTGCAAAAGCAACCCACCGCCGACAGCGTGCGCCTCACGCGCGAGGTCGAAAAAGCGATTGCCGAACTGAGCAAGAATCTGCCGAAAGGCGTCGATGCGCCCTCCTTCCTCTTTAAGCAAGCCGACTTCATCGAAAATTCGGTAAACAATGTCGAAGAGGCCTTGCGCGATGGCGCGATTCTGGTGGCGGTGATCCTGTTCCTGTTTCTGCTCAACGTGCGCACCACCGTCATCTCGTTGATGGCGATTCCGGTATCGCTGCTGGCAACCGCGCTGGTATTCCAGTATTTCGGTTTGTCGATAAATACCATGACGCTCGGCGGTCTCGCCATTGCCATCGGCGAACTAGTTGACGATGCCGTGGTCGGTGTGGAGAACGTGCTGCGACGCCTGAAATTGAATCGCGCGGCGGCGGTACCGCGGCCAGTGGCCGAAGTGATTGCGTCGGCCACGCTGGAAGTGCGCTCGGCCATCGTTTATGCCACCGTCATCATTGTGCTGGTGTTCGTGCCGCTGTTTGTACTGCCGGGTATCGAGGGACGGCTTTTCACACCGCTGGGTGTCGCGTACATCGTGTCCATACTTGCCAGCATGATTGTGTCGGTGACGCTGACGCCGGTGATGGCCTACTACCTCTTGCCGCACATGAAGCAGCTTCATGCCGGCGACAGCCCGCTCGTCGCGTGGCTCAAGCGCGGCGACGCCAAATTACTCAACTGGTCGTTTGGTCATGCGCGCACCTTGCTCGCGGGTGCGCTGATGCTGGTGGCGCTGGTCGCAGCCAGCGTACCGTTCTTTCCACGTTCATTCCTGCCGCCATTCAATGAGGGTACGCTGACGGTCAACGTACTGCTTAATCCGGGCACCTCGCTGACCGAATCCAACCGCATCGGCACGCTGGCAGAACAACTGGTGGCGGGGGTGCCGGAAGTGACGAAAACGGGGCGGCGCACCGGTCGCGCCGAACTCGACGAACATGCCGAGGGCGTGCATTACACCGAGATGGACGTGGATCTGAAAGCATCCGCGCGCAGCCGCGATGACATCATCGCCGACATCCGCGGCCGCTTGGCCTCGCTGCCGGCCGCGTCCAACGTCGGCCAGCCGATCTCGCATCGCCTCGATCACCTGCTCTCCGGTGTGCGCGCGCAGATCGCGCTGAAAGTGTATGGCGACGATCTCGACACATTGCGTGGCCTGGCGAACGATCTGCGCGAGCGGCTTTCGAAAATTCCCGGTGTGACCGATTTGCAGATTGAAAAACAGGTGTTGATTCCGCAATTGAAAATCCGCCTAGATTACGAACAGGCGGCGCGCTACGGCGTGGCACCCGGCAACGTGTTGCGCGCGATGCAGCAGATGATCGAGGGCGAACGCATTACCCAGATCATCGAAGGCGGCGACGCCGGCTCGCGGCGATTTGACCTGTTGGTGCGCCTTCCGGACAGCGCACGCGGCCCGCAGGCGCTGGCCGATCTGCTCATCGAAACGCCCAGCGGCCATGTACCGCTGTCGAAGATCGCCACGGTCGAGGAAAGCGACGGGCCCAATCAGGTCAGCCGCGAGAACTCGCGCCGCCGCATCGTGCTCTCGGCCAACACCGATGGTCGCGACATGTCGAGGGTGATCGCCGACATCCGCGCCGAACTCGCCGCCAAACGCTTGCCCGAAGGCTATTTCACCGCGCTGGAGGGCCAGTTTCAGGCGCAGGAGCAGGCGTCGAAACTCATCACATTGCTCGCAGCTGTTTCGCTGACGATGATCTTCATGGTGCTCTACAGCCGCTATCGTTCGGCGACGTTGACCTTCATTATCATGGGCAACATTCCGCTCGCGTTGATCGGCAGCGTGATCGCTTTATGGATTTCGGGACAGCCCTTGTCGGTTGCCGCGCTGGTGGGCTTCATCACACTGACTGGCATCGCCACCCGCAACGGCATCCTCAAGATCAGCCACTACATCAATCTGTGCGCGTTCGAGGGCGAGCAATTCGGCAAGCCCATGATTGTGCGCGGCTCGCTTGAACGTCTGACGCCAGTGCTAATGACCGCGCTGGTGGCCGCTTTTGCGCTGCTGCCGCTGATGCTCTCGGCCGACGCACCGGGTAAAGAGGTGTTGCATCCGGTGGCGGTGGTGATCTTCGGCGGCCTCGTCAGCTCGACCCTGCTCGATACCCTGCTCACGCCATTGATGTTCTGGCTGTGGGGCAAGCCGGCCCTGGAGCGTCTGCTGGCCACCCGGCAGAGAGAAAGTTTCTAACCCTGTTCAATTAACCGAGGAGTACGCGCCATGAAACGCATTCAATCCAGCATTTTTGCCGCGGCCGTCTGCGCGCTCGCGCTGGCCAGTCCGTCCGCCCGGGCCCATGGGGGGGAGGCCGAAAAGGCGCCCCATGGCGGGCAGTTGCGCGAGGCCGGGATCTTTCATTTCGAGCTGGTGGTGGCAAAGGACGGCACCGAGGCCAAGGAAAGCCCGGTCGTCGTCTTTGTCACCGACCGTGTCGGCGCGAAATTGTCGACTGTCGGCGCGAGCGCCACCGCGACTATCCTCGCCGGCAAAACGAAGGTCTCCGCAAACCTCGTCCCCGATGGCGAAAACCGCATGAAGGGGGCCGCCAAATACGCCTCGACGCCGGACATGAAGGTGGTGCTGTCGGTAACCCTGGCGGGCAAGGCCGCCGAGCAGGCTCGCTTCACGCCGCTTGCCGCGGCGAAAGTGGCGCAACCGGAGCACAAGCACTGATTCCCGGCAAGTCTCCGCGGGCCGCATGGCACGGCAAATTTGTTCTAGGTAGCCGTAGGGTGCGCACCCCGCACGCTGTTTAGGCAAACCGTGCGCGGTGCGCACCCTACGCGAGCTCAAACGACGCCGAGAACAAGTTCACCGTGGCCGGATGGATGGCAAACAGGATTGGCGGGATGCGGCAAGATGACAAAGGTGTAATGGCGCGGTCAGATTCCAGTTGGCACCCAAGGTTCAAACTTCATTCATCGCGGTGCATTATGCCGCGTGGGTGTCGGGCGAAAGCCTGGCGACTGGAACGACGCAACATTCAATCCGATAAGGACAATGCAATGAAACTCATTAATACACTCGCGAGCGCAATGGTTGCGGTATCGCTGCTGGCGGCCCCCGCGGTATTCGGGGCGGAACCGGCCAAGAAGGTCAACATGCACGAGTTCATGAAGGCGTGCGACATGGACCACGATGGCATGATGTCCAAGGCCGAGATGTTGAAGCACATGGAGAAGATGTTCGACAAGGCGGACGTCAAGAAGGCAGGAAAGCTCGACAAGGAACAGACCGAGTTCTTCCTGAAACAATTGACACTGCCTAGCTCCTGATCGCCGGCGAATTATGCATATTTGAAACAACCCGCTTCGGCGGGTTTTTCGTCTTGAGCGAGCGGCAGGCTTACACAACTGTAATGGCGCGGCCAGCTTCCTGTTGGTACGCGAGGTTCAAAATTCATTCCATCGCGGCCCCTTATGTTCACTCAAGCCGCGCGGTTGCCGGGCGAAAGCCGGGTTAATGAAACGAATCAATCAACAGGAGTTTGCCATGTTCAAGAAAACCATTCCCGTCGCCGTTGCCGTAGTACTGTCCCTGTCTGCGGGTGCAGCCGTCGCCGACCAGACGTTTCATCCGTCGAACGACGAGACTGGCACAATCATGCACTCCGTACCGGGCACAGAGTCGCGTATGCAGTTAGACACGGAGCGCAATGAAGCCGCAAAGAGCATCGTCACCACGGATGGATGGCGCTATGTGGGCGGAGACACAGGTTGGGAGCTTGTTCAGCACGATTACGAGTTCCGCAACGGCACGCTCGCACATACCGATAAATGCGATCACCGCATTACCCCGAAACCAAGCCTTGCTTCGATCGAACAAGGCAGAAAACTGTATCAGGACCTGTATTCGGGTGGCTAAGGATGCAGCACGATGTCCGTAGGTTGCACGCCATCGCCGTGAATTTCTTTCGGAAAGTGAATTTCCATGAAACGTAGATCACTTCTGGGGGCGATCGGCTGCATCCCTTTAGCCGCAAATTTGGCCCCCAGTACAGACGCGGCCTCCCAAGAATTGGCTGAACGGAAGTGTGAACGCCAAATAGCATCTTCGCAGCTTGTATCAGGCTATTTGAAAGAAATTTTTAACTTGGAATAGGAGCAAATCATGAACATGACTCAAAGCAAGCAGCAACGCGCCATTTCTCTGACGCTCGTCGCGGTCGCGATTTCGGCCGCGTTGATCCTGGGTGGCTGTGCAACAGAAAAGCCGACTACAGTCCAGGGCCTTGACCAGCGGATAGAAAATGCTCGTACAGAAAGTGACCATCGCGACATCGCGGCCACTTATGAACAGCAAGCAAAGTTGGACAAAGAATCCGCGGAAACGCATCGCAGGTTCGCACAGAGTTACGCGAAGTCATGGACGCCGGTGCCGCCCTGGGGCAGCCGCGGCGCCAGCGTCCCAAAGGGAAATCCGACAATGGTGAAGCACTGCGAGAATCTGGCGAGCCTCTATGACCAAGCTTCGAAGGCGAATGTCGAACTTGCAACCGAACACCGGCGGGCCGCCGTAGGGGACACCAAGTAGCAACTTGGGACGAGCTTGTGTCGAACCCCCGGCTGGGCCGGGGGTATTAGGAAGCGTTACTGGAGATTGCATCATGCTCATTCAAAAATCAGTAGTCCTGGCCGCGCTCGTCATGGCCAGCCTGTCCGGAACTGCCGCTGAACTGAAGACAGTCCATCTTTACAAGAGCCCGCTTTGCGGTTGCTGCGGCCAGTACGTCGATTACCTGAAAGGAAATGGACTCGAAGTATCGGTCGTAAATACCCTTGACACGAGGTCCATCCACGCGAAATACGGTGTGCCGGACCAGTTGCAAAGCTGCCATACAGCGCTCGTCAACGGATATGTTGTGGAAGGCCATGTTCCTATTGGCGCGATCAAGAAACTGGTGAACGAAAGCAGAAAAATCAAGGGCATCTCATTGCCGGGCATGCCCGCGGGGTCCCCTGGAATGGGCCCGGTGAAGCCCGGCACACTGACTGTATTTGAGATACCGGACGGAGATGAAAGACCCAAGGTGTTTTCTGTCGAGTGACATGCGGCCGTTTGCGATGGACTATTTGCCCCTGTTTGAAGGCGATAAACCTGATCAAATCAAGAATTGGCTATCACCTCCTCAAATCATATGCAATGTCTTGATTTTTCTGATCTGGAACATGGCTCAAATTGTGAATGCCGGGTTTTGGCAGCCGCAGTTGGCGTCGAACCTTCGGTAGTTACTTCCAACTACTGTCACCTCGTGTTGCGGAAGCGGTGGGGAATCACGTGCAACCATGGCCAGCGGGCCATGGGAAAGCGTGTAACGCCGGTGCTACCGGCGCGCGATCCTCATGACGCGGTTCAGGCGATCCTCGTCGTCAATGCTTGAGTGTCGAGCGATTGATCATGTCGAATGGAAACTCTGGAATCATGCAGTACATGGAGAATAAAACCTTTAGCGAGATTCGACTCGGCGACAGCGCCAGTCTGCGGCGCACCCTGACCAAGCCCGACATCGAGTTGTTCGCGGTGATGTCCGGGGATGTGAATCCGACCCATCTGGATGAAGATTTCGCCCGAAGCGACGTCTTCCACAAGGTGGTCGCCCATGGCATGTGGGGGGGCGCGCTGATCTCGGCTGTTCTTGGCACCCAGTTGCCGGGTCCGGGCACGGTTTACGTCAGGCAAGATTTGCGATTTCGGCGGCCGGTCGGTCTGGGTGAAACGCTGACCGTCACCGTTACCGCTACCGCGAAGGATGAATCGACGCGCCAGATCACATTTGACTGCCAGTGCGTCAACCAGGATGGCGCGTCGGTGATTTCCGGCACGGCCGAGGTCATCGCGCCAACCGAGAAAATTCGATATCCGCAGGTGGACCTTCCAACCATTCGTTTTCAGCGTGACTTTGTACACCACAAACAACTGCTGGATGCAGCCACCGGGCTCGAGCCGATCTTGACCGCGGTCGTGCACCCTTGCGACGTGGAATCGCTGCTTGGGGCGATCGAAGCGGCGCGATCAAACTTGATCATCCCGATCCTCGTCGGTCCGGAGAAGAAAATCCGGACTGTAGCCGCCGCGGCGGGAGTCGACATTTCGTCATACACATTGATACCGGCATTGCACAGTCATGACGCCGCCGAAAAGGCAACAGCCCTGGTTCGCGCCGGCAAGGCAGAGGTCCTGATGAAAGGCAGTCTCCACACGGATGAACTCATGTCGGAGGTGCTGCGGAAAGACAGCGGGCTTCGCACTGGTCGCCGTATGAGCCATGTCTTCATCATGGATGTGCCAAATTACCCGCGGCTGTTGTTCATCACCGATGCGGCGATCAATATCGCGCCGACCTTGATGGAACCCGAGACCGATGGTGGGATCAAGCGGCACCTCGATGGTCACCCGGGCTTGCTTACCACCGGCACTGATGATGGTCTTCCCAACTTCATGACCAGCCTCTTG
>JANNGY010000220.1:0-5687 GCA_031404095.1 Betaproteobacteria bacterium
TCGGCATTGGCGCTTTCCAGCGTGAACTGGTACTGGGTGCGGCTGACGCGGTCCTCAATGGTCAGGTCCTGCACCGGTTGCATGTAAAGCACGATTCCTTCCAGTTTGGCGAGACGCGGCTTGAGTCGCTCGATCACGCCGGTCGCCGTCAGTGGCCGGCTGGCGTGGGGCTTCAGGTTGATCAGCACGCGGCCGCTGTTGAGCGTGGTGTTGCTGCCATCGACACCGATGAAAGACGACACACTCTCCACGGCCGGATCTTCCAGGATTGACTGAGCGAGACGACGCTGACGCTCCGCCATGCTGGCAAACGATACCGTCTGCGGCGCCTCGGAAATGCCCTGGATGACGCCGGTATCCTGGATCGGAAAGAAACCTTTCGGCACGAAAATGTATAACAGCACCGTCAGGGCCAGGGTGCCGATCGTCACCCACAGCGTGGCGGTCTGGCGGTCGAGCACCCAGGTGAGCATCTTTCCGTAGCGCGCGATGATGGCGTCGAACCACTCGCCGGTGACGCGATAGAAACGGCCCTGCTTTTCCGGCGGCGTGTGCTTCAGGAGCCGCGCGCACATCATTGGCGTGAGGGTCAGCGAGACCACGCCAGAAATCAGGATCGCCACCGCCAGCGTGATGGCAAATTCGCGGAACAGGCGGCCGACCACA
This sequence comes from Betaproteobacteria bacterium, assembly GCA_031404095.1. Lineage (GTDB taxonomy): Bacteria > Pseudomonadota > Gammaproteobacteria > Burkholderiales > Usitatibacteraceae > UKL13-2. The sequence goes on from JANNGY010000220.1 coordinate 667, forward strand.
TCGCCCATGAACAGCAGGGGGATCAGCACCGCGATCAGCGAAATGGTCAGCGAAATGATGGTGAAGCCGATCTGCTCGGAGCCTTTCAGCGCCGCGTCCAACGGGGTTTCCCCGTCCTCGATGTAACGGTTGATGTTTTCAATCATGACGATCGCGTCATCCACCACGAAACCGGTGGCGATCGTCAGCGCCATCAGGGAAAGATTGTTGATCGAGAAATCCGCCAGGTACATGACCGCAAAGGTGCCGATCAACGACAGCGGCACCGCCACGCTGGGAATGAGGGTCGCCGGGACATTGCGCAGAAACAGGAAGATCACCATCACCACCAGCGCCACCGCCATCAGCAATTCGAATTGCACGTCCTTGACCGAGGCGCGAATCGTCACCGTACGGTCGGTCAGCACCATCACGTCGATCGATGCAGGCAGCGCCGACGTCAGGGTGGGCAGCAGTAGCTTGACGCGATCGACCACCTCGATCACGTTAGCGCCGGGCTGGCGCTGGATATTGAGGATGATGGCCGGCGTGTCGTTCATCCACGCGGCAAGTTTTACGTTTTCCGCGTCCTCGATCACGTCGGCGACGTCGGTGAGATAGATCGGCGCGCCGCCCTTGTAGGCGATGACGATGGCGCGGTATTCCGCCACCGAGCGAAGCTGGTCGTTGGCGTCGATCGTGTAGGCGCGCGCCGGACCGTCGAAGCTGCCCTTGGCCTGGTTGACGTTGGCCGCCGCGATGGCGATGCGCACATCCTCGAGGTTGATGCCGGTCGCGGCCAGCGCTTTCGGGTTGGCCTGGATGCGCACCGCCGGCCGCTGGCCACCGGACAGCGTCACCAGTCCCACGCCCTGCAACTGCGAAATCCTTTGCGCGATGCGCGTATCGACCAGGTTCTGCACCGCCGGCATCTGCATTGTCTTGGAAGTGATGCCGAGCGTGAGGATGGGCGCATCGGCCGGGTTCACCTTGCTGTAGATCGGCGGCGCGGGCAGGTCGGTCGGCAACAGGTTGCCGCCGGCATTGATGGCGGCCTGCACTTGCTGTTCGGCGATATCGAGCGCCAGTGTCAGTTCAAATTGCAGCGTGATCACCGAGGCACCGCCGGAACTGGTCGACGACATCTGCTTCAGTCCCGGCATCTGCCCGAACTGCCGCTCCAGCGGCGCAGTGATGCCCGAGGTCACCACATCGGGACTGGCGCCCGGATACATCGTGACTACCTGGATGGTCGGGTAATCGACTTCCGGCAACGCCGACAGCGGCAGCTGGCGATAGGAAAGGAATCCAGCCAGCAGGATCGCCACCATCAGCAGCGAGGTGGCGACGGGGCGGAGGATGAAGAGGCGGGAGGGGTTCATGGCAGGTGTGCGCCATGGCGAATGGAAGCAGCCACGATTTAACTCCCCCCTTTGCAAAAGGGGGAAGTGCTCCTACTCAGAATTACAAAACACCATGATAGATTTCGTCGTCCCGGCGAAGGCCGGGACCCAGTCCTGTCGTAATTCCGAACCATACGATGGACTGGATTCCGGCCTTCGCCGGAATGACGAATCAATTTGTTACTTGTCATGAAATTATGTAATTCCCAATAATTAGCAGCAGCGCTTTTTGCTTAGCGAATTTCCAATGCATAGGTTTCACTGCCCCTGCTGAGCGCGCTGCTCCTGTCGCTTCTTGCGGAATTCCGCCTTCTGCTCGTCGGTCATGCCTTCGAAACGCTTGCGCATTTCCGCTTTTTGTTCATCGGTCATGTCGCGGAAACCGCCGCCACCTTTGGGTGCATCGGCAGCGCCCTTCGGTGCATCGGCTGCCGCCTTGGGTGCAACCACGGTCGCGGCTGCGGGTCCCTTGCCGGCCGCACCGGCGACGGGCGGGGCGATGGTCGCGCCTGCCTTGCCGTCACCCGGCTTGCCGGCAGGCGCTGCGGGGGGCGCAACCTCCACCGCCTTGCCAGCGGCATCAACACCTTTAGCACCGCCATCTCCAACCTTGCCGCCACGCTGGCCACGACCACCGGGGCCACCCGGCCCACGCGCCTTCGGCACGAACGGCGCCGTCACTTCGACCTTGGCGCCTTCGCGCAGGCGATCGATGCCATCGGTTACCACCAGGTCACCGGGCACGAGTCCGGACTCGATGGCAACATTGTCGTTTTCCGCCGCGCCCATTTTTACTACCCGCACGGCCGTGGTTTTGTCTTCCTTGACCACGTAGACGATGGTGCCCTGCGCGCCGCGCTGGATCGCGGCCAGCGGAATCACCGTCGCACCCTTGCGCGTATCGACGATCATCTTCACGTTGACAAACTGGTTGGGGAACAGCAGCCCATCCGGATTGGGGAATTGCGCCTTCAGTTTGATGGTGCCGGTGGCCGTGTCGATCTGGTTGTCGGTGCTGATCAGGAACCCGGTCGCGAGCTTGTTCTTCTGTTCGCGGTCCCAGGCATCAACCGCCAGCTTTTCGCCGGCCTTCAATTGCCTGAGGACCCGCTGCAGGTTGTCCTGCGGGATGGTGAAGATGACGGTGATCGGATCGATCTGCGTGATCACGACCAGTCCGGCGGCATCGCTGGAGCGAATGATGTTGCCCGGATCGACCTGCCGCAGGCCGAGGCGCCCCGGAATCGGCGCCTTCACCTTCGTGTAGCCCAGTTGCAGGCGCGCGTTGTCCACCTGCGCCTGATCGACCTTGACCGTCCCTTCAAACTGGCGCACCAGCGATTCCTGCGCATCGAGCTGCTGCTTGGCGATTGAATCCTGGATGAGCAGTGTCCGGTAACGATCGAGATCCAGCCGCGCATTGTTGAGCTGCGCCTGGTCGCGCGCCAGCTGGCCCTCAACCTGGGACAGCGCGGCCTGCAGGGGTAACGGATCAATCTGCGCCAGGACGTCGCCGGCCTTGACGATCTGTCCTTCGCGAAACAGCACCTCCTGCAACAGGCCATCTGCGCGCGCTTTCACCGTCGCCACCTTGAGTGCTGCCACCGTGCCCAACGCGGTCTGCACGACATTGATATCCGCGACCCGCGCCGGGACTGCGATCACCGGTTGAATGCGATTGGGATCGAATCCGCCGGGGCGGCCGCCGCCCGCCTTGCCGGGAACACCCGCGCCACCGGGCGCGCCGCTCTTGGCGGAAGCCGCCTTTGCCGCGTCGTCCGTGGCCGGTGCCGCAGTGTATTTGGCGTAGAAGTAATAGCCGCCACCGCCGACCAGAGCGAACAGCAGCGCCGGGATGAGGCCCTTGCGCACCCATCCGGGCAGGCGTTGCCATTGCGAAGGAGTGAGGGGCTGCGGTGGATTTGGCATGGAGTGGGGAGGGAAGGATGGCGGCGGATAATTTGTTATTGGCGCGCAACGCGGCGATGACAGCCGAAAACCGGAACTTCGCAGGTGCGCGACGGCGATTGCAGCACCACTATCTTATAGCTGAATGGGAACTCCCGGCGTATGCCGCCGCAGCAGAGCGAGTGTGCAGACAAGACCGACGTTTGACCAGCAGCAATCGCGAGAGTTTGTAAGCGTTTGTAAAGGTGCCGTGGAGGGATTCTAGCCGAGCGGGAGGAAGCGACCTTGACGGTTTGTAACGGGCGGCGGGCGGCCGCAACGTCGATGCAATCCTCTGGGGAAGCGCGTCACCGCAAACGCGAATATTTGCCAGTCGGCCACACAAGCTCTAGCACGGGCGCGGCTCTGCAGGCGATTGTCGGTGGAAAAGCGCACCAAATGGCGATCCATGATTTGCAGAATGGCGGCCCGGCATAGTTCGCGCGAATTGGTGGCTGACCCTCATGGCACTCGGTTAGGCCTGAAAGCCCGTCATTCCAGCGAACAACCACAAGGGTTGCGCCGGGCTGGCAATCCAGTCCATCGTATTTCCAAAATCTTGGGCGGACTGGGTCCCAGCCTGACGCTGGGACGACGAGTTTTTGAGATGCCGAGCAATACTGCGCAACGCATGTACGCCCCCGAGAATTGCCCAACAATTGCTTAACCGAGTTCCATGAGTGGCTGACCCTAATTCTCTCTACAAACATCGTCGTCCCCGCGCCTTATGCCCACTCGCTCAATCCCTCAAACTCGTACAACTTTTTCCAGCTCGCCCGCGCCCGCATCAGGTCGGCGTACTTTTTCAATGCCGGCCATTCGGTCACCGGCCGCGGCATGTTGCGCGACCAGCGCATCAGCATGATCAATAGCAGGTCGGCGGCGCTGAAACCGGCACCCAGCAGGTAGGGTCCATTCGCCGCAAGGTGCGCATCGAGCCGATCCCACACACTTTCGATCTTGCGTTGCAACGCGGCGCGCACCTCGGGCGTATGCTCAGGCGAACCGAGATCGGGCGGGTAAAACCAGAAGCGGTAGGTGGCGGCCAGGCTGTTGCTGAGGAAAACAATCCACTGATACCAGGCCTCGCGCGCTGGGGTTCCGATCGGCGGCGCCAGCCCCGCGGCCGGATGGCGATCCGCCAGCATCATCAGAATCGCGGCGGACTCGGCCATCGCCCTGCCCTCGATCACCAGCGTCGGCACCACGCCCTGCGGATTCAGCTTCAGGTAGGCCGGGTCACGCTGCGCGCCGGTTTCAAAATCGACCAGCTTCAATTCATGCGGCGCGCCGATTTCCAGCAGGGCCAGGTGAACCACCATGCTCGCCGAACCGGGCGAATAGAAGAGTGTGTACATGCGAAAGGCCTCGTGGATGATTGACGTTGAAGCGCCAAAGTTTACCCGGACCTTTGGAATCGCGTGCGCGGTGCGCACCCTACGCGGTGGTTGCGAATACGCCGATGATTGGTATCCCGTGCGCGGTGCGCACCCTACGGCCGAACCAATGTAGGGTGCGCACCGCGCACGCGATACAACCAATCCACCTATCCCTTGGCTATCCCGCCCAACGCATCGACCAGATCCGACAACATCTTCTGCAGTTCCCCGGTCATGAGCGCGAAATCCGCATCGAATCGCTCATCGTCGCCCAGCGCTTGACCATCCTCGGCTTCGCGAATCACATCCACCG
>JANNGY010000221.1:0-4411 GCA_031404095.1 Betaproteobacteria bacterium
GGGTTTCGCACCGCGCGCGGTGCGCCTGCTGAACGGCGGTCCAATGCAGTGGACCGCGCGTCCTGCAAGGACTGAGGGGGATTTTCGGTGCGTCCGGCCGTGCAAAGGCTGCAAATCCCTCTCAATCTCCCTTTTCAAAGGGAGAAGTGCCAGTTGAAACACTCACAAAGAATCATTGTCCCGAATTTCAACGAATCTCAATTACTTCCACGCCTGCGCAAACGCTTGCCAGTGCGCGGAAGCCGCATTCGCCGAAAGAAACTCGCGCGCAACCTTGATTTCGGCGTCATAGCCCGCCTGACTGAGCGCACCGCGCATCAGCTGGAAGCGCTGGTATACCAGATAGGTATTCATGACGTCGGTCTCGCAATAGTCGCGGATATGCCCGATCTCGCCGCGCTGGTACGCGTCCCACACCTGCGAGCCATCCATGCCGAGCTTGCCGGGAAATCCGCATAGTTGCGCCATCTGGTCGAGCGCGGCGCTGGCGCGCGGCTGGTACATCGCCAGCAGGTCCATCAGGTCCAGGTGGCGCATGTGATAGCGCCCGATGTAGTTGTTCCACTTGAAGTCGCGGTCGTCCTCGCCCATGTCCCAGAATTTCGCCGCGCTGATCCCGTGAATCAGCGCGCGATAGTTGAGCACCGGCAAATCGAAGCCGCCACCATTCCACGACACCAGCTGCGGCGTATAGCGTTCAATGCCATCAAAAAAGCGCTGGATCAGCACCGCCTCGCCGTCGTCGGTCTTGCCGATCGACCAGGCTTTCAGACCCTCGTCGGTGCGCAACACGCAGGAGATCGCCACCACCCGATGCAGGTGATGCTGAAGGAAATCACTGCCGCCGGTCGCCTGCCGCCGCCGCTGGAACGCCAGCTCGGCCACCGCAGCGTCACTCATCGACGCCTCGATATCATTCAGCTTGCGCAGGCCGGCGACGTCGGGAATGGTTTCAATATCAAAAACAAGGATGGGGATCACCGTCTTCGCTTCCTGAAAGAGGCACGATCTGAATGATGTAAATCGAAACTGTAGATAGCGCCTTGGCAGGCGCCTGTATTGCTAGGCGCCGGGGGCAGACTTTTTCAGCCAGGTTCCGCTTTCATCACGGTAGTACCAGCCCGCCGGTGTACGACTGATCCAGCGTTCCGCAAATACCTGTTTGAATTGTGGTTCCCAGTCGGGGCGGCCGTTGGCCCGCACAATCTCACGGTACAGCGTACCGAGGTCCTTGTTCTCTTCCACCACCAGCAACTCGACGCGGGAGCGCACCTCCTGCACCAGCGCGCCCGGTTCCCGTATCGCGATCAGGCCTTCATGCGTGAAGCCCACCACGCCGGCGTGAAAATACTCCTTCAGCAAAGCGTGCCGTTCGCCCAGGCTCTTGCGAATCGCCATCACTGCCGGCGAGTTCACGTTGAAATCAGCATCTTCCTCGGCATGGGACACAGGCGCGCCCAACAGGCAGAGACCGAGCAGCATCAATGGCAGCCACCGCCTCGTCACAATGCCTCTGTTCATGGCTTGTTCGCCTCCAGCGCCTTCGCAGTTTCACCTTTTGCATTATCGGGATGGATGTCATCGATCACCCGGTCTGCCGCCTTTTCCGCCGCAGCCTGCGGAAAAAAGCTGATCGAATTGCAGGCGCTCAAACCCAGCATCACTGCCACGCCCCAGCCTATTGCCCACCCTTTTGCACGCCTCACTGCCCGCCCCTTGACCCACATTTTTCTTCGTTTCATAACTGGTATTTTAACGTCCAACGATTGCGGCGGCACGAGGTTGTCGTTTCTCGTCACGCCGGAAACACGCCGGTGGAAAGGTAGCGGTCGCCACGGTCGCAAACGACGTGCACCACCACCGAATTTTCAATTTCCCGGGCAATGCGAATCGCCGCGGCCAGCCCGCCACCCGATGAAATGCCGGCGAAAATGCCCTCCTCCCGCGCCAGCCGCCGCGCCATTTCCTCGCTTTCCGGTTGCGTGACCTCGACGATGCGATCGACTCGCGGCCGTTCGAATATTTTCGGCAGGTAAGCCTCGGGCCATTTGCGGATGCCAGGCACGCTGGCGCCGTCGGCCGGCTGAACGCCGATGACCTCGATGGCCGGATTCATCTCTTTCAGGAATCGCGATACACCCATGAGGGTGCCGGTGGTGCCCATGGTCGCCACAAAATGGGTAATCTTTCCGCCGGTATCGCGCCAGATTTCCGGCCCGGTGCCTTGGTAATGCGCCAGCGGGTTATCGGGATTGGCGAACTGGTCCAGGATCAGTCCGCCACGCTCCTGCCGGATCGTCACGGCCGTATCACGTGCGCCCTCCATGCCGATCGCCTGCGGTGTCAGCACCAGTTCGGCGCCGAAGGCTCGCATGGTCTGGCGGCGCTCGATGCTCAGGTGCTCGGGCATCACCAGCACCATCCGGTACCCCTTGATCGCGGCCGCCATCGCCAGCGCAATGCCGGTATTGCCGCTGGTGGCCTCGATCAACGTATCGCCGGGCCGGATGTCGCCGCGTGCCTCGGCGCCATTGATCATCGACAGCGCCGGCCGGTCCTTTACCGAGCCGGCCGGATTGTTGCCTTCCAGCTTGGACAGGATCGTATTTGACACGGCGATGCCGTCGCGCGACGGAATTCGTTGCAGCTTAACCAGTGGCGTATTGCCGACAAAAGACTCGATTGTGTTCATGATGGTCAGGGGATGGGTATCAGCGCTGCTGCAATTGGCTGGAAAGTATCGAAATGAAATCCTTCACGTAGCCGCGCAGATACGCGCCCTTGCGATGCGCGAGCTTGGTGACGCGTTCCGGAAACAGCTTGCTGCCGTCCAGCGCCACCAGATCCTGGTCGCGTTCGCTGTCGAACGCCACGCCGGCGATGATGCCGATGCCCAGCAACTGCCGGACATAAGTCTTGATAACGTCGGTATCGATCGCCGTCAGCACCACATTGATCGCAATACCCGCAGTCGCAAAGGTCTCGTCGAGCGCGGTGCGGCCGGTGAAAGCGGCATCGTAGGTCACCAGCGGATAGGCAGCAATGCGCGCCAGCGTCAGGCGTTTTTCATGCACCAGCGGATGATCTTTCGGCACCACCACGCAGTGATGCCAGCGGTACAGCGGCTGGGTGACCAGTTCCGGATAGCGGTCGAGCGTTTCGGTGGCAATCGCGATATCCGCCTCGCCGGCGAGGACGCCGTTGGCAAGATCGCGCGGGCTGCCCTGGTGAATTGACAAACGCACCTCGGGATATCTGGCGGTGAACAGCTTGATCGCCGGCGGCAGGATGTAGCGCGCCTGCATGTGGGTGGCGGCAATGACGAAGGTGCCCTTCTCCGCATGGGAATACTCCTGGCCGACGCGTTTCAGATTCTCGACTTCCGCCCACAGCCGGTCGGCAATCTGCACCACGCTTTCGCCGGCCGGTGTCAGCGCCGTCAGGCGCTTCCCCTGTCTGACGAAGACATCCACGCCCAACTCGCTCTCCAGTTCACGCACCTGCCGCGAGACGCCGGGCTGCGACGTGTGTAGAGCCACTGCGGCAGCGGAAAGATTGAGCTTTTGGCGCGCTATTTCGCGCACGTAGCGGATTTGCTGGAGGTTCATGGTCGGAAGAATTGCCGGGCAATCGTCGCTTGCCCTATATAACCCATGGGACTAATGAATCTTGAATATACCGCAATCCAGCATATTCTGGTTGGGCAAGGAAGTCACTCGATGATGCCAACCATCCTGTGAACGATCGAGTTCAGCGGCTGCAAACGGCAGTCCGCTGCAACTATGTGTTCGGCGTAATTTTCATTCTATGCGCGCCGCTCTTTGCGACCGAGACCTTCAGCGATGAAAGTCAAGACCAGAGTATTGAGTGACACACCCTCCGCCTTTGCGCGCGTTGCCAAACGTGCGTGCACAGTTTTTGGAACGCGAGCGACGAACTTCCCGGATGCGACACCACCACTATTTGGCGGAGGAATCGGTAATTCCTTCGCCTTAAGCGCAGCGATCGTCGACTTCAGCGCGTCCTTCCCGTTCGTTAACGCCTCTTCAACCGTTTCACCGTCAGATAGGCAATCCGAAAAGTCAGGGTATGAAATCAGAAAGCCGCCGCCCTCCTCAGCCGAAAGCGGTCGAATCTCGAATGGATAGTCAATACGTTTGCCCATGTTCTAGGCTCCTTCAACGAGTTCAAGAAACTTCTTGATGTAAATTGGTTTGATAGGTCGACGCGCTGGAACGGGTAACGTCTTGCCATCGCTACGCACAAAGACACAGTGACTCGTTCCTTCATGCCGCCAGTCAATGCCGTGCTGACGCGCTACTTTGCGACAGGAAGTTCGTAGGATGGGCGGAGCGCAGCGATACCCATCAAGTCCGCATGTAGGTTGCGTGGCAATTGCCCCGCACGGCAC
>JANNGY010000222.1:0-14572 GCA_031404095.1 Betaproteobacteria bacterium
CGTTACGATCGTCGATGAACCGTTGAGCATTCTTCGCCGCACGCTGATCGGCTGTGTCAATCAAGACTATCCAAAAGACCGCTACCGGGTGCATGTGCTCGACGATGGAAGCCTCTCCGGTGGCGAGCGTCGCCGGGTCGAAATTGCGCGCGCGCTGGCGGTGGATCCGCGTTTCATCTTGCTGGATGAGCCTTTTGCCGGCGTTGATCCCATTGCGGTGATAGACATTCAGGAAATCATCAGATTTCTGAAAAATCGCGGCATCGGCGTGCTGATTACCGATCACAACGTGCGTGAGACATTGGGTATCTGCGACCATGCTTACATCATCAACGAAGGATCGGTCCTGGCCTTCGGCAAGCCGGAGGAAATCATCTATAATGAATCTGTTCGCAAAGTCTACTTGGGAGAAAACTTCCGTCTTTAGTTTTCGGGGCGGCGATGCATCTCCAGCATGAAACATAGCCTCCAGCTCAAGCTTTCCCAACACCTCACGCTGACGCCGCAACTGCAGCAGTCGATCAAGCTGTTGCAGCTATCGACCGTCGAGCTCAATCAGGAACTCGAGCGGTACCTTCTTGAAAATCCGCTACTCGAGCGCATCGACGGCACCGGCGATTCCAGCGAAACGGTTGCCCCCTTCAATGGAGCTGCCGACTACAGTCAGACTGCAAACGGGGAGTCTGCCCCGTCAGCCGACACGACGACGCACGAGACAGGACCTGACTATTCCGGTCCATTGGATGACGGGATCAGTTACGGCACGTCGACGCGACGCCAGTCGGAAGACGATGAGGACAGCGAATATTCACAGATACCCGCTTCAGAGCCGACGCTGCAGGAACATTTGATCAACCAACTGACCCTGTCGCCGCTACCCGAGCATGACCGCCAACTCGCGCTGATGTTGATTGCGCATCTCGACGATGACGGCTACCTGACATACGATCTGGATGATCTTGCGGCCCTGATTGCCGAACACATCGAAATTGAAACTGAAGAACTGGCCATAGCGCTGCGGCACGTTCAGAACATGGATCCCACCGGCGTTGGCGCGCGGACACTGGGCGAGTGCCTGGTGTTGCAGTTGCGCGCGCTGCCGGCCGACACGCCGCAACTTGATCGGGCCATGCAACTTGCCGAGCATCATCTGGATGCACTGGGTGCACGCGATTTTCCGAAGTTAAAGCGAATTCTTCGATGCGACGACGCTGAGCTAAAACAGGTTCAGGAACTAATCGTTTCACTGGATCCCAAACCGGGCCGCGGCTTTGGCAGCGGGGAGATACGCTATGTCATGCCCGATGTGGTGGTAAAAAAAGCGGGCGGGAAATGGACCGCCTTTCTAAACCAGGAAGCGATGCCGAAGTTACGAGTGAACAAGCTCTATGCAGACTTGCTGCATAAAAGCCGCGACAGTGCCGGGAAAAACCTGGCCGGGCAACTGCAGGAGGCGCGGTGGCTGATCAAAAACGTGCAGCAACGTTTTGACACCATATTGCGGGTCACACAGGCTATTGTCGAGCGCCAGCGGCATTTTTTTGACCACGGAGACGTGGCCATGCGACCGCTCGTGCTCCGCGAAATCGCTGAGCAGGTTGGACTGCATGAATCAACCATTTCGCGGGTCACAACACAGAAGTATATGCTCACACCGAAGGGCATTTTCGAGCTGAAGTATTTTTTTGGCTCGAGTGTTTCGACCGATACGGGAGGCGCCTGCTCGGCCACCGCGATTCGTGCTTTGATCAAGCAACTGGTACAGGCCGAGGATGCGAAAAAACCACTTTCTGACAATCGTATCTCGGATATTCTGGCCCAACAGGGTATTGTGGTTGCAAGGCGAACCGTCGCCAAATATCGTGAGGCCCTGCAGATTCAGTCGGCTAGTTTACGAAAATCTTTCTAGCAATTCCTTGTCTCACAGGTAGGGAGGTAGGAGAAAATCGAATTGAACCAGTCTCACCTCGCCACTGCCCGAGTTGATCGGTGGCCGCCAGCAACAGGGTGGAACAGGAAGGGGCACTGTGCCACCACAAATGCAAGCATTCGCTGTCGTCGTCGAAAGTGTTGTTCTGGTACCAATGCGTTGTCTATCAGGCGGATTAGTGCGCTGTATGTGCGCAGTAGCCGCATTCTCAGAAAGGAGATTGGCAAATGAACCTGAATATGACCGGCCATCACCTCGAAATCACGCCTTCAATACGTGATTACGTCTCGTCGAAGATGACTCGAATCAACCGTCATTTCGACCATGTCATCGATGTGAGCATGATTCTCAGCGTGGAAAAGCTGCGACAGAAAATCGAAGCGAACGTCCACCTTTCCGGCAAGGACATATTTGTGGAGAGCGAGGATTCCGACATGTACGCCGCGATCGATTTGCTGGTCGACAAACTCGACCGGCAGATTATCAAGCACAAGGAAAAAGTGAAGAACAAGCACGATATTTCCGCACTGAAACGCATCGCTGCGGATTAACCTTGAGAGGGCGACCGGCTGCCCCGGTCGCCATCCTGACATTCCGCATGCAACCCAGCAAGCGCGCGACTTGCGCAAGATCACTAGAAAAGCGTTAAGCTACGCGCCTTCCTGCCCCAAGGTTTCCTTCCAACCGCATGAATCTCATCAGCAAGTCCCTGTCCGTTTCGCGCATAGCGCTGGATATGGACATAACGAGCAAGAAGCGCCTGTTCGAACAAATCGGGCTCATGTTTGAAAATGAGAACCGTGTCGCCCGTGCAAGCGTCTTCGATGCCTTGTTCGCGCGGGAAAAACTCGGTTCGACCGGGTTGGGATTCGGCGTTGCGATTCCACATGGGCGAATCAAGCAACTCCGCGATACGGTGGCGGTATTTGTGCGCGCCAAGGAGGGTATTCCGTTTGAGTCGCCGGATGATGAACCGGTGCGCCTTGTATATGCAATGCTGGTGCCGGAACACGCGACTGAACAACATCTGAATATGCTTTCCGAACTCTCGCAGATGTTCAGCGATGCCGACTTGCGTGATGCGCTTCTAGCGGCAGCCGATCCCTCCGCCGCCTACCAATTGCTGACCGAGTGGTCGCCCTATGCCGCGATTAAACGTACAGCAGCTGTTTGAAGACCGGCGCGAGAAACTTCAGCTAACCTGGATTGGTGGGCAGAAGGGCGCGTCGAGGGAGCTTACCCATGAGGCCCTGAACCGACCGGGGGTCGGATTGGTTGGACATCTCAACATCATTCACCCGATACTCATCCAGGCGCTGGGATTGAGCGACCTCGAATATCTCAACAACTTGCCGAATGAGGCGCGCGCCGAGGGTCTCGCGACGCTATGTACCGGTGAGACGCTCTGCATTTTTGTGTGCGACGGCGCCGATGCGCCTGATTATTTGGTCGACGCGTGTGACCAATACAGCACACCGCTATTCCTCTCGCAAAAAAAGAGCCGTGTATTTGTAAACCTGTTGCGCCCGTACCTGCAGCGTGAGTTGTCCGAAATTACCACCAGCCACGGCGTATTTCTGGATGTACTCGGATTCGGAATACTGATTACCGGCAATTCGCAGATTGGCAAGAGCGAACTCGCGCTGGAACTGATCTCGCGCGGAGCGGGGTTGGTGGCGGATGATGCGGTCGAACTTTACCAGATTGGACCGGAGACCATACAGGGCCGCTGTCCCGCCCTGCTTCGGGACTTTCTGGAGGTGCGCGGCATCGGCGTGATCAACATCAAGGCTATCTTTGGCGAGACTGCCGTGCGCCCCCGCAAGACACTGCGCCTGATCGTGCACCTGGAACGTCCGACGGAAGAGTATTTCCGCGGACTCGACCGGCTGCAGACCAAGTCCAGTTCGACCACCATCCTCGGAGTCGAGATTCCCACCGTGACACTTGCTGTGGTTGCCGGTCGAAACCTTGCCGTGTTGGTGGAGGCGGCGGTACGCCACTACATCTTGCAAACGCGCGGCTATGATTCGACCAAGGATTTTCTGGATCGGCATGACGAGGCAATGCGCGAACAGGGCGACGAAGTTGACGAGCGACGTGAAATTGGCGATCCCGTTGAAACCGGCGCTCTTCGCGCTGTTGGCACGACTTGAGTCGGAAGTGGCTGATTCATGCAATTGATTCTGATCAGCGGCTTGTCAGGTTCCGGCAAAAGCGTCGCTTTGCATGCGCTGGAGGACGCCGGCTATTTTGCCGTTGACAACCTTCCCGCCACGTTGATTCCTGGCCTGCTGGAATCGCACCAAAGTAATCCGGGTAGCGGCGAGAGAATTGCCATTAGCATTGACGCGCGAACCGGCGATACGCTAGCGGCGCTGCCGCGCATCATTGACGAACTGCGGGAGCGCGGCATCGACTGCCGGGTAATTTATCTTGAAGCCAATGACGCGGCATTGGCGCGGCGTTTTTCCGAAGCGCGACGTCCCCACCCGATGACCGAGCGGGTCAACGGCGGGATGGCAAATTGCATTGCCGAAGAGCGCCGCCTCCTTTCGCACGTTTCCGACATGGCACACCGGATGGACACTTCGGATGTCAGCCCCAATACCCTGCGCGCCTGGATCAAGGATTGGCTGCGTATCGACCAATCGCGCATCACGCTGGCATTTCAGTCTTTTGGTTTCAAACACGGAATACCCATTGATGCTGATCTGGTTTTCGATTCGCGTTTTTTGCCGAATCCGTTTTACGATCCGAAACTCAGGGCCCTGACGGGCAAAGACGCGCCGGTAAGGGAATTTCTTGAAGCAGATTTGAATGTGGCGCGCCTCATCGATGACATTGCCTCCTTTCTGATGCGCTGGTTGCCTTTCTATGTTCGAGACAATCGCGCGGCGCTGACCATTGCGATTGGCTGTACCGGCGGCCAACACCGGTCGGTGTATATCGTCGAGGAGCTTGCCAACCGCTTCGGCTCCGATCAACAAATACTCGTTCGGCATCGCGACCTTTAATGGTTCGCGCGGTATGTATTCATGATCAAGTCCATTCTCGACGCCGTGTCCGAAAACGCACTTTCGCGCGCATCTGTTCCGTTGAAGCTGCCGGTTTTTCCGCTCGGCTCGATCCTGTTTCCCGGCGGTGAGCTATCGCTCAGGATTTTCGAGTCGCGCTACATGGAAATGGCCAAGTCATGCCTGAAAAACAGCGCGCCGTTTGGCATCGCGCTCATTAGCGACGGCGACGAGGTCGGTTCGCCGGCAATTCCGGAATCTGTCGGGACCGTGGCGCGAATTGTCGAATGGGACATGCGGGAACTCGGAATCCTGCAAGTTCGCGTGTGCGGCGACAGCCGTTTTCGCATTTCCACAAGTTCTGTCACTCAGTCCGGGCTTATCATTGGCGAAGTGACGCTGATCCCCGACGACCTGCACGTGGATTGTCCCGAGTTGCCGCCGTGCGCCGCATTTTTGCGAAAGGTACTCGCGCAATCGAAATCAGAAACGACAATGCCACCGCGCTATGACGACGCCGGTTGGGTAAGTTTTCGCATTACCGAGTTGCTGCCGTTCAACAATACTGTCAAACAGAAGATGCTGGAATTGACAAATGCGCACATGCGCCTCGAGGTCCTGCATCGGTTCCTGAGCAGCCAGCAACTGATCGCCTGATTTTTGGTCCGCGAATTCGACACCTCATTGGCCGCAGACGCCCGATGCGCGCGCCATTGAGCATGGCTTCGCGGCGCTCATTTGAACGGGTGGCAGGCAAATCCAATGTCCACAAAAAGTTGCGCGCCCACAAAAAGCCTTCTGCCTAACGCGATTGCAGGATACGCTTCACCGGCGCCGGAATTGCGGCCCCAACCGCGTCCTCGAGATTTACCCACATCAATCCCGGCTCCATTGCCCGCGGTTCGATGCCGGTAATCTCGATCTCGATGGGAAATATGGAGAGCGAGTAGTGAGTAAAGCCATGTTCGACGCGGTTGAGCTCACGCACCGTCCGTCCTTCCAGCGTATAGCGCTGGCGCAATGCTCCGAGCACATCCTGCTCAACCGCAACTTCCGGCAAGCACCATAGTCCGCCCCAGATACCGGTCGGCGGGCGTTTTTCCAGCAGGATTGTGCCGCGGGAGTGGATGACCAGCATACGCGTCTGCCGATGCGGTCTATCGCGCTTTTGACTCTTTCCAGGCAAGTCGCTTATCCGGTCGTCGTTCAGCGCCACGCAGGATTTTCGAACAGGGCAGAGCAAGCAAGTGGGCCGGCTTCTAGTACAAATCATTGCGCCAAGATCCATCAATCCCTGTGTATAGGATTCGATTTTCGATCCGGGCAAGGCATCATTGGCAATTGACCAAAGGGCTTCCTCAACAAGCTTCGACTTGACATCACCGTATACGCCGAAATGCCTGGCGAACACGCGTTTTACATTTCCATCAAGGATGGGCCTGCGTTCACCGAACGCAAAGGCGCTGATGGCGGCAGCAGTCGATCGGCCGATGCCGGGCAATGCCAGTATCGCTTCAAAATTCGACGGGAAAATGCCTCGGTGCTGATCTACGACCTGCCTCGCGGCGCGACACAGGTTTCGCGCGCGCGCATAGTAGCCCAGGCCCGCCCATAAGCGCATGACATCATCCTCGTCAGCAGCGGCGAGTGCGGCAATGTCGGGAAATCGTTTCAGGAATCGCTCGTAATACGGAATCACCGTCACGACCTGGGTCTGCTGCAACATTATTTCTGATAGCCAGATGCAGTACGGGTCCCTGCTTTCCTGCCAAGGCAGGCCGTGCCGGCCCTGCCGCAATTGCCAGGAAATGATCTTCTTTGCGAACGCGCTCATGAAATCGGCTGAAACAGGCTGATCACTCTATTGTCTGAGCCAGTGTGGACTTCACTACCATTGATTCACCAGTTCATTTTCTGACTTCGGCATGCTCGTCACGCTTCCGCGTCAATTGCTTGTAGTAGCCAATAGTACCCGCATCACTCAATTTGCTTGGCATAATGCCTTCGTGAATGCTCCGCTCAAGATTGGACTTTCGGCACGCCTGATGTACCCCGAACCGGGACGCGCGTGGTTGCCGACCAAGACGCTGCAATATGTCGAGCAATGTGTGGCGCACTGGGTGATGTCAGCCGATGTGCTGACCTTCATGATTCCGGCGATCAGCAAGGAAACGCCACATGGCCCGGAACGGCTGAACGTAGATCATTATGCCGACCACCTTGATGGGCTGGTCCTGCAAGGCGGCGCAGACGTGGCACCGGAAAGCTACGGAGAAGTGCCGATTCGTCCGGAATGGGCAGGGGACCGCATTCGCGATATCTACGAACTTGAGTTGATTCGCGCCTTTACGGCGCGGGGAAAACCGGTACTGGGCATCTGTCGTGGCATGCAGTTGGTCAATGTTGCTTTCGGCGGGACGCTTTACCAGGATATTGCCGTGCAAACCGGCTCCCAGATCACCCATCAATGCCGCCAGCGCTATGAAGACAATTTCCATACAATGCGCATCCTCGCCGATACCGGTTTGGCGCGCCTGTATCCGCAGGTTGAGACGGCGACAATCAACACCATTCATCATCAAGCTGTGAAGGACATCGGGCGCGAACTGGTCATCGAGGCGCGCTCTATCGAGGACGATATCGTGGAAGCCATACGCTGGACTGGGCCCGGTTACGTGGTCGGCGTGCAATGGCACCCGGAATTCATGTCGCCGGATGACCCGACTCTGCTTGACGGCAAGCCCTTGCTGACTGAATTTCTCGCGGCCGCTCGCCATTGAAGCGGCGTTGCGGCTTACCTTCGGGTTGATGCGGCAAAATCAATAGTTTTTGACTATCGTCAATATACAATCAATCAATTGGAGCAATATGTTTAATCGCCGTATGCTTGAAGTCTGCAATACATGCAGACAGCCTGTTTGACGATTCTTGAAGAGGAGATTCACCATGAAACTCAAAGGCACCAAAACCCACGACAACCTGAAGGCCGCATTTGCCGGCGAATCGCAAGCCAATCGCCGTTACCTCTATTTCGCAAACAAGGCCGACGTTGAAGGCCAGCCCGAAGTAGCTTCGTTGTTCCGCAATACGGCGGAAGGTGAAACCGGCCACGCGCATGGTCACCTTGACTACTTGGCACATGTGGGTGACCCCGCCACCGATCTGCCGATCGGCTCGTCCGAGCAAAATCTGAAATCGGCGGTTGCCGGAGAAACGCACGAATACACCGACATGTACCCGGGCATGGCAAAAGCGGCGCGCGACGAAGGCTTTGACGAAATTGCTGACTGGTTCGAAACGCTGGCGAAGGCAGAACGTTCGCACGCCAACAAGTTCCAGAAGGCGCTGGACGGTCTGGTAGCAGCCTAAGCGGTTGTGAAGTGACAGGCGATGGGCGTGATCTAGTGGTTGCGCCCATTGCGCTGGTTCCTTGTCTCGCCCCTTTGACATGCAAGAGAGCGCTAAATGTCCATCCAAGAAGGCTCACTGCAAGCCCCGACGCGACATCCCATCGACTGGCTGAATCCGGAATTTTATTCCGTAGAGTCCGCCATGAAGGAACTAGAGCGAGTATTCGATATTTGCCACGGCTGCCGCCGTTGTGTCAGCTTGTGCAACGCCTTTCCGGTGCTGTTCGACCTGATCGACGCCAGCCCGACGCTGGAAGTCGATGGCCTGCCGAAAGAAAAATACTGGCAGGTCGTCGACCAGTGCTATCTGTGCGACGTGTGCTACATGACCAAATGCCCCTACGTACCGCCGCATGTGTGGAATGTCGATTTTCCGCACCTGATGCTGCGCGCCAAGGCGATCCAGTTCAAGCAAGGCAGCCCCACCAAATTCCGCGATACCAATCTTTCCGCCACCGACCGCAATGGCACGCTCGCGACGATTCCGGTGGTCGTGCAATTCGTCAACGCAACCACCAGGATGCCGGCAGTGCGCAGCATCATGGAAAGCACGATCGGCGTGCACAGGACCGCCTGGCTGCCGGAATTTGCATCGAGGAAGTTCCGCCAGAACGCCGCAGCCAGTGCTTCCCATCCGGTGCAGGACGGCCAGCGCACCAAGGGCAAGGTGGCGATCTTCTCCACCTGCTATGTGAACTACAACGAACCCGGTATCGGCCACGATCTGCTGAAAATCCTTGCGCACAATGACGTGCCCTATGTGATTGTCGAGAAGGAGGCCTGCTGTGGCATGCCGAAGCTAGAACTTGGCGACCTTGAATCGGTTGCGGCCCTCAAGGAAAAAAACATTCCGCCGCTCGCCTCGCTCGCCAGCGAAGGTTATGCGATTCTCACGCCGATCCCCAGTTGCACGCTGATGTTCAAGCAGGAACTGCCGCTGCTATTCCCGGATGATGCAGATGTACAGGCCGTCAGGGCGGCGATGATGGACCCGTTCGAGTATCTCGTCTCGCGTCAGAGAGATGGCCTGCTCAAGGCCGACTTCAAGGCGCAGTTGGGCAAGGTCGCGTATCACATCCCCTGCCACTCGCGTGTGCAGAACGTCGGACAGAAAACCCGCGAGATGCTCGAAATGGTCCCGGGAACCCAAGTGACCACGGTGGAGCGCTGCTCGGGCCACGCCGGCACCTGGGGCGTGAAAAAAGAGTTTCACGAAATGGCGCTCAAGATCGGCAAGCCGGTATTCCGGCAAATGGCGGATGCCGAGCCCGACTACATCAGTTCCGATTGCCAGCTTGCCGGGCACCACATCGAGCAGGGCATCGGGCAGTTGAAGAAAGGCACTTCACCGGCGAAATCCCGGCTGGCACATCCCATCACCCTCGTACGCAAGGCGTACGGTCTCCCCGAATAGATTGATATGACGACCACCATGAATCCCATCACCCGCGAAAACCTGATGACGCTGGAAGCCTATGCCAAGGCGCGTCCCGAATTCCGCACCAAGGCGATTGCCCACAAACGTCTGCGCAGCGTACACATCGGCGAGCACGTCACGCTGCTGTTCGAGGACGAGGCAACCGTGCGCTACCAGATCCAGGAAATGCTGCGAGTCGAGAAGACGTTTGAAGAAAGCGGCATCCAGGACGAACTGGACGCCTACAATCCGCTCGTTCCCGATGGCCGTAATTTCAAGGCAACGATGCTGATCGAATATGCCGATGAAGCGGAACGGCGCGTGGCGCTGACCAAGCTCAAGGGGATCGAGGACAAGACCTGGGTACACGTTGAGGGTTCGCCGAAAGTCTATGCGATTGCCGATGAGGATCTGGAACGCGAGAACGAAATCAAGACCTCGGCCGTGCACTTCCTTCGCTTCGAACTGAACGAAGAAATGGCGGCAGCGTTGAAGTACGGCGTGTCGCTGATGATGGGGGTTGATCACCCTCAGTACACGGCAAACAAGCAAGTCAAAAATGACACGCGCGCGGCGCTGGTGGCGGATTTGCGCTAAGCGCCCGCGATTGTTGTCCACAAGAATGGCCTCGATACGAGGCCATTTCGCATATTGCCGTTTCAGGGAACTTCTATTAACCCCTGTCGTACCGGCGAAGGCCGGTACCCAATTTTCGCAAGTCATTGAGTTGCAGGAAAAATTGGGCCCCGGACTAAATCCGGGGCGACAGATTTGTAGGTTTTTAGAAGTTCCCTTCAACATACTCCAGCACAGGTGGGGTCTTTCCGGCTCAAATGGCTGAAAGGGCGCGCCAGCGCTTGTGTTGTTCGCGTAATTACGCTCCAGGACAAGCGACAAATTCTGTCGGGTGTTTGGCTTGCGTCTGCCATGCCGTGCTGCAACAAACCGCCTCAGGCCATCAGATCTCTCCCGCCCATTGAGCGCCGATTTCTAGATAGCGACGACCAATTTCTCTCATCGTATCCGGCGGCAGTGCGCCGGCTTCGACGAGCGCGACATTGTGACGCAAATGCGCGGCCGAACCGGCGCCCGCAATGGCGCTGCAAACTCCGGGCGCATGCGCACTGAATCGCAATGCGAAGGCGTCCCACGGCAAACCAAGCGTTTCGAAGTCCAGCACCTGCATTCGCTGCCAATACGTCTCACAATAATCGCCGACGGGACGATGCGCGTGCCGCCACGGGGCGTTGCCAAGCGGCCGCTTGGCAATGATGCCCAGGGGCCAGCGGCGGTGGCGCGCGGCAGCACCGTCTGCAGGCTGCCCTGGTCGAACAGATTGACCGAGCATTCGACACTGCCGAAATACCCGCTCTGCACGGCCCAGGCCAGTTCGTCGTTCTCGCCCGAGTACGCGGCGATACGCAGCTTGCCTTGCGCCCGCGCGCGCAGCAGCGCGTCGATCACCTCGCCTGCCCGAAGGGTGTCCAGCGGGCAGGAATGCAGGTGGACGATATCGATGACATCGGTGCGCAGGCGTGCCAGCGCCTCGTCGATGCCGGCCGCAATGCAACCGCCGGCCCAGTCGGCGTGTCCGGTAATGCCGTAGCCTACTTTTGTCGACAGCACAAATTCGGCACGGCGATGCGCAAGGTGACGGCCGATGCGTTCCTCGGAAAGGCCATAGCCGCGCGCAGTATCGATCAGCGTCACGCCGCCGTCGAGCGCCGCATTCAGCAACGTGGCGGCGGCCGATTCGTCGAGCGAGGCGCCGCCGACCTGTCCCGCGCCGAGCCCGAGCGCCGAGACGGTCAGGCCGGTGTTGCCGAAATCGCGTTGTTGCATGGGTTTTCCTGTCACGGCTTTGGCAACAAAACGCCTATGCGCAGGGTTGAAAAGAGTCAGGCCGCAAATGCGGCCTGAGAGTTTTGGAGCGGGCGAAGGGAGTCGAACCCTCTTCTTTAGCTTGGGAAGCTAAGGTAATGCCGTTATACGACGCCCGCGCTTCATTTCAAAAAAACACAAAAACAGGTTCACGCGATCTCGCCGGGAGTCCCCCCAGCCACGCGCGCTGCATCGGGCATGCCGCACATTTCAAAACTGGCGACGCCCGCAAATTCGAATTCAAGTCATTTGTGAAGCAGTTCATAAATTCTAACGTCGTTTGCCTCGTTCAGCAATTTTCGGCGTCGTTTTTGCGAAGAAGCAATTCCACTCTGAAATCGCCGGCGCAACTCTCCCTGAGGTGCCCGCCATCGGCTTGTCCGGTGGCGGGCGACTGACCCGCCCCGGCCACTCGCCGCGGCGGGTCTTTTTTCGCGCCGGGCGCCGGCGACTCACGCCGCCAAAACGTCGGCTGGTCGCAAAAAGCGCCGCCGGGCCCGTCTCGCCGTCACGATGCGCACCATCACTTTCCCATTTCTTGGAGCCCATATGAAGAATCTCAGCACCAGCATCGCCGCGATGCTCGTCACACCCTGGATTGCCTGCGGCAACGCTGGCGCTGCCGATATCGATGTCGAAATCACCGGCATCGCTGAGCAAAAGGGCGAAATTCTGGTGGCGCTGTTCAACCAGGCAGAAGGCTGGTTGCGAAAAGGCGCCGGCGCAACCCGCGCCACTGCACAAGTCGGCAAGGTAAGGGTGTCGTTCACCAACCTGCCAGAGGGGGATTACGCCGTCTCGGTCGTTCACGACGTAAACAGCAATGGCAAGCTCGACGCCAATCTGATCGGCTTGCCGACCGAGCCCTTTGGATTCAGCAACGACGCTGCCGGCAACTTCGGCCCGCCTTCGTTCGAGCAAGCGAAGTTCAGACTGGGCATGGCGCACCAGACCGTCTCGGTCAGGCTCAACTGAAGGAGGCGCCGATGAACCGCCGACGCTTTTTGCATTCGATCTCCGCCGCGGCGATGGCGGCCGCCGCGCCGGCGGCGTGGCCGCAGGCCGCGAGTAATGGCGCCCTCAATTTCGCCGGCAAATCGCGGTTTGCCCACAATCCGCGGTTGACCCCACTGCGGGGATTCCACGGCCAGGACGTCAGTTGCGACGCGGCCTGGATCGAGGGCAAGCTTCCTGCCGCGCTGCGCGGCGTGTTCTACCGCAACGGGCCCGGCCTGTTCGAACGCGGCGGCCAGCGCTACCAGCACTGGTTCGATGGCGACGGCCTGGTACACGCCTGGCGCTTCACCGACCAGGGCGTCTCGCATCGCGCCCGTTTTGTGCGCACAGGCAAGTTCGTCGCCGAAGCCGCCGACGGTGAATTTCTGGTGCCGGCATTCGGCTCGGCGATCAAGGCGAAGATCCCGTTACGCGGGCCCGACTCCATGAACACCGCGAATACCAACGCCATTCGCCTCGGTGACCGCGTCCTGGCGATGTGGGAAGGCGGTTCGGCTTACGCGCTCGACCCGGACACGCTGGACACCCGGGGGCCGGTTACTTGGAAGCCGGAACTGAAGGGCATGCCGTTTTCCGCCCACCCCAAGGTCGAGGCGGACGGCACCTTCTGGAATTTCGGCACGATGATGGGCAAGATGGTGCTGTATCACCTGTCAGCCGGGGGTGAGTTGCTGCGCCATGCAGTGTTCGATGTGCCGGCGGCGGCGATGGTGCACGATTTCGCGGTTTCTCAACACCATCTCATCTTCCTCCTGCCGCCCATCGGACTCGACCAGGCCGCAGTCCGCGCCGGCATGGGGCTTGCCCAGGCGATGACCTGGCACGAACGCGAACCCGTCAGGGTGCTGGTGGTCGATAAAGCGGATTTCTCGGCGCGGCGCGTGTTTGAAATGCCGGCATACATGGTCTTCCATTTCGGCAACGCCTGGGAAGCCGACAATATCATTCACGTCGATTTTGTCAAAAGCGACAACCTCGGCATCATGAACGAATGGATGCCGGCAATGATGCGTGGCGAAAACGTACCTTCACAGGTGTCGAACCCGGCATTTCTCACCATCGACCTGGACCGAGG
This sequence comes from Betaproteobacteria bacterium, assembly GCA_031404095.1. GTDB lineage: Bacteria > Pseudomonadota > Gammaproteobacteria > Burkholderiales > Usitatibacteraceae > UKL13-2. The sequence continues at coordinate 13,748 of JANNGY010000222.1, forward strand.
CAGGCTCTCGCTAAATACCCGCGACGAGAACCTGGAATTCCCGCGTGTCGACCCGCGCTTCGTGGCACGGCGGCATCGCCAGGTTTATTACCCGGTCGGCCTCGGCCGGCCCGCCAACGGCCGGCTGAATGGCGTGATGCGGCTCGATATCGATTCCGGCAAGACCGATACCTATTCGTTTGGCGAATGCTGCAGCGTCGAGGAACATGTGGTGGTGCCGCGCCCGGGTGGAAGCCGCGAGGGCGATGGCTGGCTGGTCGGCGTCGGCTTCGACGTGGCGACGCAACAAACGTTTGCCAGTGTTTTCGACGCGCTGAATCTGGCGGCCGGCCCGGTCGCGCTGGCGCGCCTGCCCTACTGGGTGCCATTTTGTTTTCACGGCAATTTTCACGCCGCATAGCGCACTCGCCTGACCCCGGCAAAGCGACATGAGGATCGTTGATTCTGATGACGTGAGTTGATTGGCATGAAAGGGCGTCATCAATTGCCGGGAACTGCCCGACGCGGTCCTTTGCGGCGCGGGCAGGGGACTGGCGCCGCAAATCCGTCAACTGGTCGCAAAATTGACGCGCGCCCCGACCGGTCGCCCGACAATCCGTGCATCATCATTCAGCAGGAGTTGCCATGAATCCCCTCAAAGCAGCCGAAGACCTGGGCAAGGCCGTCACCTTTCCGTTCACGTTCCTGTTTGTGGTCGGCCTTTGCGCGTTCATCAACTGGTTCACGAGCCCGGGCCATTGGTGGTTCCAGTGGGTGGCTTTCGGCATGGGCATTGCCCTGATCTGCATCTGGGCGCGGGCGCTGAAGATACTGGTCGCCACGGTC
>JANNGY010000223.1:0-8087 GCA_031404095.1 Betaproteobacteria bacterium
GGCATAGGCGCCACACTGGAAGTGGCGTCAGGCCCGGCGCAGGGAACGACGGTCACGCTGACGCTGCCGCCGCACCCGGTGACTGGCGGCAGTGATACTCTGGGCTTAGCCGCCCCGATCCGCGAAGCGATTGCCCTCGCCGGATACACCGACCCGACCCCCGTGCAGGCGCGTGCCGTGCCCGAAGCGCTGGCCGGCCGTGACCTGATGGTCTCTTCCCAAACCGGCAGTGGCAAGACGGCCGCCTTCATGCTGCCCGCGCTGCAACTGCTGATCACCGATCATGCGGTTGCCGGTCGCGGTCCGCGCGTGCTGGTACTGACGCCGACGCGCGAGCTGTCGATGCAGGTCACCAAGGCTGCCGAAACCTACGGCCGCAAGATGAAGCGCGTGAAAATGCTCTCACTGGTCGGCGGCATGCCGTATCCGGTGCAGAACCGCTTGCTCAAGGCCGGGGTGGATATCCTGGTGGCGACACCGGGCCGCCTGCTGGATCAGATGCAATCGGGCCGCGTCGATTTGTCGCGCCTCCAACTGCTGGTGCTCGACGAGGCCGACCGCATGCTCGACATGGGTTTCAAGGACGACCTCGAAGCCATCGTCGCGCAGACCCCAGCGACCCGCCAGACCCTGTTGTTCTCGGCCACGCTGGAACAGAACATCGTGCGTCTTGCCAGCGCGATGCTGAAAGATCCGGTGCGCATCGCCATCGACAGCCAGCAGTCGCGTCACGAGAACATCGAACAGCGCCTGCACTTTGCCGACGACATGGGCCACAAGAATCGCCTGCTCGATCACCTGTTGCGCGACGAAGGCATGAACCAGGCCATCGTCTTCACCTCTACCAAGCGCGCCGCCGATGACCTCGCCAGCAACCTGAACGAAAAAGGCTTCTCGGTTGCCGCATTGCATGGCGACATGAAGCAGGGCGCCCGCACGCGGACGCTGCAGAATTTGCGTCGCGGCAGTTTGCAAGTGCTCGTCGCCACCGACGTCGCCGCACGCGGCATCGATGTGCAGGGCATCTCGCACGTCATCAATTACGACCTGCCGCGCGCCGCGGAAGATTATGTGCATCGCATCGGCCGCACCGGCCGTGCCGGCAAGAACGGCATCGCCATCAGCCTCGCCAACGTGCGTGAGCATTTCCAGGTCAAGCTGATCGAGCGTTTCACCTCGCAGCTGATTCCGGTCACGACCATTCCGGGCCTGGAACCGAAAGCGCGCGTGTTCTCCAAGCCATCACATCCGGGCTCGCGTCCGGGCGGGCGTCCGGCGGGCAACTTTGGCGACAAGAAATTTGGCGCGCCGCGTTCCGCCGGTACCGGTAAACCGGGCGGCTATAGTGGCTTCGGCAAAAGCAGTTCCGGCAAGCCGGCGGGAAAGACCTTCAGCAAGCCCGCGGGAAAATCGCCGTGGCAGGGTAAGTAAAAGAGTTACGCAAAGGCATCAACAAAAAGCCCGCGTCATGCGGGCTTTTTTTTCGGCCAGCACGGAGTCAGGTAGCCTGCGGCAACCTGACCTGCGCCTGCCCGATTCCCGCTGCGACCAACGGAAGTTCCGTGGGACGCGGAGACGACGGTATCAACCCGTCTATTGAAAATTTCGTCAGCGCAGGACGCTGTCATCCGGCCACACATTGATCCATGAATTGTGTTCTGTCCACCGTCACCATGCGCATGGGCAATCGAGATAGTCGAAAAATTGATGCCGACGCCATGGCCGCATAGCCGATACAATCAATTCCGCTATCCGTAAACCCGCAACGGCGGAGGGGACGGCGTCACTTGATGGAGGCGCAATCCCATGCGAGTACGATTCTGGGGAACCCGGGGGTCGATCGCGACGCCCGGACCGGGTACCAATCACTTCGGCGGAAATACCTCCTGCGTCGAACTGACCACGGACAACGGCGACCTGATTATTTTTGACTGTGGCACCGGTGCGTATCCGCTGGGCAAAGAATTGATGGCCCGGGAAGAGCGAACCATTCACGGCAACATTCTTGTCTGCAATACGCATTGGGATCACATTCAGGGCTTCCCGCACTTTGGCCCGGCCTTTGTCCAGGGAAACACCTTCGCGATCCATGGTCCGGAAGGCGGGCCGCGTTCGCTGCACAATGTGCTGGTCAGCCAGATGGAGTACATCCACTTCCCGGTCGAGTTGGACCAACTGCCCGCCGCCATCACCTGTCATGACCTGAGCGAGGGTATTCACACCATCGGCGGCGCACGGGTCGCCACCCAATTCCTCAATCACCCGGCCATGACGCTCGGCTACCGGGTCAAAGCCGATGACATGGTCGTGGTGTATGTGGCGGGCCACGAGCCGTTCTCCAGCGAACTCTGGCGCGCCGGTGCGAAGCCTGGCCGGATTGAATCGATCCTGCACGAGGGAGACCGCCGGCACGCGAATTTCATGGCCGATGCCGATCTTCTCATCCACGATGCCCAGTACACGCCCGAAGAGTATCTCGCCAGGAAAAATTCCGGGCACAGCCCCTACGATTACGTCGTACAACTCGCCGCGGCGGCGGGCGTGAAGCGGCTTGCGCTGACACACCATGATCCGGGTCATGACGACGACTTCGTCGCGGACATCGAGCGCAAGGCGCGCGCCGTGGCCCTGCAAACCGGGACAGGAATGGAAGTATTCAGTGCGTATGAAGGCTGCGAACTGGTGCTGGAGGCGCACTTTCCCCTGAAGCCGTTTGTCACGGCGAACCCATTGCCTGCGTCCGCCGCGAAGCTCCGTTTTCACATCCTGGTGGTGGATGACCAGCCGGACACGCTGATGCTGATCGTGCGCGCACTGGAAGGTGATCACCACAAGGTCAGCCAGGCCAACAGCGGCCCGGAGGCGCTGAAGATGATCGAAGAGTGCATGCCGGACCTGATGGTGCTGGACTACAAGATGAGCGGCATGGACGGCCTGGCAGTGATGAAAATACTTCGCGCCAATCGCAAGTCGAAAGCACTTCCCGTGTTGATGCTCACCAGCATGAGCGACGGGTCCAGCACACGTGCCGGTTTTGAATCGGGCGTGACAGACTATGTGACCAAGCCGTTTTCCATTCCGCAACTCACCGCGCGCGTCCGCACTTGCCTCGCCAGGTCGCGGCTCCTGCAATCGCCTGATTGACGGGTTGGTGGCGACGTCGACACGATCCGGTGTCGGCTGACTGCGCATTCCCCAACGCGCTTGCGCGCCGGCGGCGGGCCCTTTCTCCCTTACTCCCTGACGCCCCGACTTGACCGGCGCCACCGGGTATAGCGACGCGCGCACGACGAGAGTTGATCTCGTCTTCTCCCAAATAGACGATCTGGATCAAACAGCGATCAGTTAGGCCATCCAACTACAGCCGATGTGCAAATGTCCTACAGAGTTAAGGACTTCACCCGACAACAAGGCACAGCGATACCACGTACCTTTCGATTGCTGGTGGAACGTTGGGGCCTCTGCATTGTCCCCCGGAAAATTAGCGGAGGAATCGCAGCAGGAATGGTCTTCAAAATCGCGCGCTCAACGTGGTCTCACGCGAAATGCGGAAAACAAATAAACAAATTCGGCAGCTCAATCAACCAATCTCAGGAGAAACAAAATGAACAGATTCGAAAGCATGCTCAAACCACCCATGCGGATCATGGCAATGCTGCTGGCCGCGGTTGCGATCGGCACGTCAGGCGTCGCGTCAGCCGGCCAGGCACCGGTTGACCTTGGCTCGGCCGGCACCTTCGCGATATTGTCGAAGACAGGCGTCACCGACGTCTATGCATCGGCGATCACCGGAAATGTGGGTTCCAGTCCCATCACCGGCGCCGCTATCCTGGTGACGTGCACAGAAGTGACCGGCACCATTTTCGCAGTCGATGCAGCGGGACCACTCCCCTGCACGGTGAATGCCGCCCCCTTCCTGACCTCGGCGGTACTCGACATGGAAGCCGCGTACCTTGATGCAGAGGGACGTTCTTCGCCGGACTTTACGGAAGTCGGTGCTGGCGAGATTGGCGGACTGACGCTGCCTCCTGGCCTCTACAAATGGGGTACGGGCGTCTTGATTTCGACCGATGTCACGCTCGCGGGTGGCCCGAATGATGTCTTTATCTTCCAGATTGCCGGAACGCTGCTTCAGGCCAATGCGACACAGGTGATCATGACCGGCGGCGTAAAGGCCAAGAATGTCTTCTGGCAGGTCGCCGACGTGGTGGCGATTGGAACCACTGCGCATTTTGAAGGCGTCGTGCTGGCCAAAACCATGATCGCCGCGCTTACCGGCGCATCGGTCAACGGCAGGCTGCTGGCCCAGACGGCGGTCACGCTGCAAATGAACACCGTCACCAAGCCCGCCAAGTAATTACGCGAGCAGCAACTTGGCAGGACAAGTGGTTTTCGATTCAATTCCTGCCAAAAGGAAACCCGCGAGTCGCGGGTTTTTTTTGTTCTGTCGAGGCGGCACAAGACCATTGGCTTTGCCGTTGCCCGGCAGGTCGGGTTGCGTAAGGCTACCCGATGTCGTTTTTCGCGGTTGGACCGAGAGTCAGGTAGCCTGCGGCAACCTGACCTGCGCCTCCTTTGTGAATGCTCATACAGCATAGTAAGTTGGGTTGCCGAAGGCTACCCGACATCTTCGATATTGATTGCCTTTTTGCCTGCCTATTTCCAATTTTCGATCAATAGAGAAAAAAAGACTGTCATTCCCGCGAAAGCGGGAATCCATGTTTTGTTGTGAAAAATGGATTCCCGCTTTCGCGGGAATGACAAGACTAATTGAAGTTCCCAAATAAAACAGGCGGCCCGGTATTCCATTGTCAGGCGGCAACGTATCCTGGTAACTTCGAAGCCTTCAAATCAAACGTTGCCGTTACCCGGCATCCCAATCTTCTGTTCTGCGCGCCGATCAGACAATCGGCGAAATCTGCGGCGTTGTCCTTCCATACAAAAAGCGCTGCCTCGATTGTCTGCTCGTCCTCAAATTGCACATCGGTGGCATCGAGCAAGCCGGAGATGGTCGCAATGATCTCAATCTTCGGCAAGCCATATCGACTGCGCAGCACCCATTCAGTTTCCAGCAATACCAACTGGCTGACGAACACGCGCCGCCCTGACATGACTTCGCGCTTGATCAACTTGCGCGCTTTCTCGAACTGGGAGTCGTCGTCCCGAACCAGATAACGAACCAGAACGTTGGTATCCAGTCCGAGCATCAGCGCGACAATTGCTCAACCGGAACGGGCTTTCGGCCTTTCTTTTGCAGCATGCCCGCGAGTGCGGTGACGCTTTTGCTCTTCACCCGCATGATTACCGTCGCATCGGGCATCAATGTGAAGGTCATCCGGTCCCCCGGCTTCATGCCAAGGCTATCCCGAATTTCCTTGGGGATGGTCGTTTGACCCTTGCTGGTCAGTGTTGCATCGTTTGTCATCGCACAGTTCCTCAAGGTTCATGATTTCCTTACTTATCGAAGTATAGTAAGGATCGCGGGAAATGGCAATGTGTCAGGGCATTTCAATCTGGAAGTCTGCGTTCTGACGTTTCAACGCGAAGCCTCGAGCACCCACGCCGCAATCGATTCAATCAGCGCATCGACTTCTCCGATCGCCGGCAACACGCGAAATTCAATGCCGGTTCGATCATGCGCCTCGCCGATCAGCCTCGGCAGATCCTTGCGCATGTGCCCGCCGATGGCGAGAAGGACCGGCGCAACGGTAATTTGCCGGATACCTCTTTCATGCAGTGCGGCGACCGCGGCCTCAAACAGGGGATTCGAACGTTCCAGATAGGCGAGTTCCACAATCTGGCCGGGGTCACGCTGGCGGATAATCGATTGAAGCTTGACGAACGGTGCCGCCCAGCCCGGGTCGGAGGAGCCGTGGGCGACCAGGAGCAAGGCTTGCGTTTGCGTGGGTTCGGTCATGAGGTAACGCCGTTCAAAAGTTGATCGCATCATAACAAGGTTGGGCGGCATGGTATGGCGATTGCTTGGATACCTCCGCCATGAAAGCGCCGAAACCACCAATCCCGCCAAAACTGAAAATCATGCTGGTCGACGAAGACCCCGACCGGGCGGCCGACGTGCGTGCGGCGCTGGTGGGTTGTGGCTGCGAGGTCATCTCCCTGCTGGCCTCGCCGCTGGAGATTTACGACGCGGTCAAGACCGCCTCGCCCGACGTCATCATCATCGATACCGAGTCGCCTTCGCGCGATTCGCTGGAGAGTCTGGCCTACGTCTCGCGCGACCGCCCGCACCCGATCGTGATGTTCGCCGGCGACCGCAGCAGCGAAACCATCCGTGAAGCCATCCGTGCCGGCGTGTCGGCCTATGTGGTGGATGGCTTGTCCGAAGAACGGCTGCAACCCATCCTGCAAGTGGCGGTGGCGCGCTTTGCCGCCGAACAAAGCCTGAAACGGGAACTGGCTGATGCCAAAGGTCAGCTGGCCGACCGCAAGGATATCGAGCGCGCCAAAGGCATCCTCATGAAGCAACGCCAGCTGAACGAAGACGAGGCCTTTCAATTGCTGCGCAAGTTCGCCATGGATCGCGGCCTCAAAATGGCCGAGGCCGCGGCGCGGGTGATCGACATGGCGTCGATGATGGGCTGAACGCCAGCGGCAGCGTGGGCCGAAATGGTGCGTCGCAGCAATTCCGGACAGCACTTTTGGTGCGTGTTGGCGCGGACTTGCTCGCGCTCAAACTCACATTGGGTAAAAGTTTTGCCGTGGAATCAATGCAATGCGCAAATTGCAGCGCATTGGCATTGTTATTGCAATTGAATCATCAACCCGTGCATCGAGGCCGATGCACCTCCGGACAACGGCGTCCAGACAGAAGTGCGGCTTTGGCCAATCGATTCCTGATTGGCCAGGCACGCAACTTCGTCTGGACGTTTTTTTTGGGGCGACTGATTTTGATTCAACTTTTTGGAGATCTGGAATGGACCATGAAGGACGCAGCGGGCTTTTCGACCTTGTTCCTGCCAACCCGGCCAAGTCAGCAGTGGACGAAACCCGCCGCGACTTTGTGCGCGCGTCCACCGGCCTGCTTGGCGGCGCGGCGCTGATGGCGATTGTGCCGCCCGGGGTGCGTTCCGCGGCCTGGGCCGCCGGTTCCGACGCGCCGGAAAAGAAAGAAGTGAAGATCGGTTTCATTCCGCTGACCGATTGCGCCTCGGTGGTGATCGCCTCGGTGATGAAGTTCGACGAGAAATACGGCATCAAGATCGTGCCCTCGAAGGAAGCCTCGTGGGCCAGCGTTCGCGACAAGCTGGTGAACGGCGAACTCGATGCCGCGCACGTGCTCTACGGCCTGATCTATGGCGTGCACATGGGCATCGGCGGGCCGAAGAAGGACATGGCCATCCTGATGAATCTGAATCACAACGGTCAGGCGATCACGCTGGCGAAAAAATTTGCCGACGCCGGCGTTAAGGACGGCGCCGCACTCAAGGCCTACATCGACAAAAACAAGGCCGAGTACACCTTCGCGCAGACCTTTCCCACCGGCACCCATGCCATGTGGCTGTACTAATGGCTGGCGACATACGGCATCGATCCTTTCAAGGATGTGAAGAACATCGTGGTGCCGCCGCCGCAGATGGTGGCCAACATGCGCGTCGGCAACATGGACGGCTATTGTGTCGGCGAACCGTGGAACAACCGCGCCATTTACGACAAGATCGGCTTCACCGCGGAAACCACGCAGGGGATCTGGAAAGACCATCCGGAAAAAACCCTTGGCACCACCGGGGAGTGGATCAAGAAACACCCCAACACCGCGCGCGCCATGACGGCGGCGATTCTCGATGCCGGCAAATTCATCGACGTGATGGCCAACCGCAAGAAGGTCGCCGAGATCATTGCCGACAAGGCGTACGTGAATTGCCCGGTCGATATCATCGACGAGCGCCTCGAAGGCGACTACGACAACGGTATCGGCAAGAAGTGGAAGGACCCCGACTACATGAAGTTCTACAACGAGGGGACGGTGACCTATCCCTACCTGTCGGATGGCATGTGGTTCCTCACCCAGCACCGGCGCTGGGGATTGTTGAAAGAAGATCCGGACTACCTGGCGGTAGCCAAACAGG
>JANNGY010000224.1:0-3580 GCA_031404095.1 Betaproteobacteria bacterium
CCACACCATTGCTCCCCCCGCCGAGGCCCGGGCCCCACTTTTGTAACCCGCGTCCCCCCGCCTACTTGGGGCCCGGTCTTTCGCCGGGGAGACAGCTTTTGAGGCCGGTGCTCCTATGGAGTGCCCGGCGTGACGCGCACCCCCGAATCCAGCGCCATAGATACCGAACACCCCTGGCTCGGCCTCGCCTCCTTCACCGAAGAAACCCGCCAGTATTTCTACGGCCGCGAAGAGGAAGTCGCCGAACTCGCCCGCCGCGTCCAGCGCAAATTGCTGACGGTGCTGTTCGGCCAATCCGGCCTCGGCAAGACCTCGATCCTCAGTGCCGGCATCGTGCCGCGCCTGCGGCCCGAGGGCTATTGCCCGGTTTACGTGCGCATCGACTATGCGACCGAGCTGTCGCCATCGGACCAGATCAAGCAGGCAATCTTCCGCGCCACCGAAGCGTCCGGCACCTGGTCGCAGGCCGGGACCGCCGTCGAGGGTGAATCGCTGTGGGAGTTCCTGCACCATCGCGACGACATCCTGCGCGATGCCGAAGGCAAGCCGATCATTCCGCTGCTGATCTTCGACCAGTTCGAGGAAATTTTCACCCTCGCCCAGGCCGACGATGCGGGCCGCAAGCGCGCCGCGACCTTTATCGAGGATTTGGCCGACCTGGTTGAAAACCGGCCGCCCAAGGCACTGGAAGCAAAGCTCGAAACCGACGACACCGTTGTCGAGCGATTCGATTTCGGCCGCGCCGATTACCGTGTGCTGATTGCGCTGCGTGAAGATTACCTGGCGCACCTGGAAGGCGTGAAGGCGGCGATGCCGTCGATCACGCAAAACCGCATGCGCCTCGCACGCATGAACGGCCAGCAGGCGCTGGCCGCGGTGATGAAGCCGGGCGGCAAGCTGGTCTCACAGGAAGTGGCTGAATCAATCGTGCGTTTTGTGGCGGGTGGATCCGAGTTGCCGAATGCCGAAGTCGAACCGTCACTGCTCTCACTCATCTGCCGCGAACTCAACAACGCCCGCATCGCACAGGGCCGCAGTGAAATGTCGGCAGATCTGCTGGCCGGCTCCAATGAAACCATCCTCAATGAGTTCTACGAGCGCGCGCTGGCCGACCAGCCGGCCGCCGTACGCAAGGTGATTGAAGACGAATTGCTCACTGAATCCGGCTATCGCGAAAACCTGGCCGAAGAGCGCGTGCGCAAAGCCTTTGCCGCCGCCGGTGCGGCGCCGGATGCATTGGCGACATTGGTCAATCGCCGCCTGCTGCGCATCGAGGAACGCCTCGACGTGCGGCGCGTGGAACTAACCCACGACGTGCTATGCGGCGTCGTGCGCGCGAGCCGCGAGCAGCGTTTGGAACGCGAGGCGTTGGAAGAAGCCGAGAAGAAACTGCTTGCGCAAAAGGAACGTGAACGCGCTACGCGCAAGGCATTGGTTCGCGCGCGGCAGATTGCGGCCGGGTGCGCAGTACTCGCCATTGGCGCGATCATCAGCGCAATCTTCGGCTATCAGAGCATGAAACGCGCGCAGTTGGCCGAGGCTGACGCGCAGCAGGTGCGAAAACTCGCAGATACCTCGCGCGGCGAAGCCGAGAAACTGATTGTCTATTTGCTTGACGATTTTTACACGGAGCTCGCGCCGGTCGGCCGGCTCAACGTGATTGGCGAGCTGGCGAAATCGGCCATGGCATATTACAAAGGGCTGCCCACCGAATTGCGCACGCCGGACACTTTGCGCAATAGCGCGCTGGCTATGTCGCGATATGGAAATGTGCTGCGCGAGCAGGGCAAGAACGACGAAGCCGGCACGATGCTGGGTGAGGCCGAAAAAATTCTGCGCGGCCTGCGGGATGGTGGCGATGTTTCGGAGGCGACCGTGCTGGCGCTGGCTCGGGTGCGCGGCGCCCAGGCAGGTGTACTTTCTTCGGGCGCAAATTTTGCCGCACAAATTCGCGTAAATCAGGAAATCCTTGAACTCATCAAGCCGCTGTTGGCGCGGACCGATCCGCCGAAGCGCGCACAGGAGATCAGAGGCGACGCATTGTTGGGTATAGGCTTTGGACAAGTGCGCCTCGGTAGTGGCGACGCGGTTGGTTCCCTTCGTGGTGCGCAAGAGGCATTTCGCGGGTTAAATGCAAAAGACCTCACCTATTTGCCCGCGACCTCGGGATATTTGAGGGCCGGTTGGGTGTTAGGTGAAGCCTTGGTACGGGAAGGCAAGGAAGGCGATGCCAAGATCGTTGCGGTGGAGACTATCGAACTTGCGGATCGCGTACTAAAAATACGCCCGGACCATCGACCGGTGATGACCGCCAAGGCGCATGCCGCAAGCTCGCTGGGAATCATCGAATCCGGCAATCTTCGGCAGGCTGAGGCACTTCAGATCTATCTCGGCCCGAATGGCATCATTGAAGTCCTGCTCGCGTTGGATACGGCCAGTTCATCGGCTTGGAACAATGCCGCAGTCAGAACGAATTCGATCGCATATACGCTGTTCAGGCTTGGTCGCATTGATGAGGCTATGCAAAAACGCCGGGAGGTGTCCGCCGTCGCGGGCAAGACCAACGTTGACGGCTTTCTGGCCAGAAACCTCGTTTTCTGGAACAGAGCTCTCGCCGAGGGGCTGGCTAATTTGGGTGAGTCCGAAGCAGTCGCGTCTGCGCTCGCGGACGCCAGGAAGTTCAGCGCGTTTGCCGCAAAGGGCAAACCTGACGATGAGTCCGTAAACGCCTTACCTGGCATTGTGAATGTCGCGGAGGCCTATACGTGGTTCATTGCCGGGAAATACGCCGATGCGCGAACGCTGGCTCAGCAAGTCCTTTCGCAGATGAAAGCGGCCGGCGAAGGAAAACTTGCCGAGCAATTTGTCCGGGAGGAACAGTCAAGAGCGCTCGGCATTGTTGTCCGCGCCTCCTACGGCCTGGGCGACTACGCTGCCGCCGAAGCCGCCGCGCGTCAACAACTTGGCCTGCAACAGAAATTTATCCGGCGCAACCCGCTGGTTGAGAGCTTCGCGCACGAAAGCCGAACATACCTGGCGTTGGCCATCGCCCGCCAGGGGCGTCAGAGAGAGGCCGCTGATATTCTTCTGCCTGCTACCAAGTTTCATCGCGACATTCAGGCGCGTGGCAGCGACGACCTCGTATTGAAAGTGCAGTGGTCGCGGGCGCTCCTTGCCGCGGCCTTGACCAACCCTGGTGAGCGGAAGTCGATGCTTGCCGAAGCCGCTTCGACGTTCGACAGTCTGCCGCCCGGCATGCGCCGCTGGAAGGAATTTGCGCTGATTGGCGAGGAGATCATGCGGGAGAAGAACAAGTAGCAAATTGGATCGTGATAAGGGAACTTCTATTAGCCCCTGTCGTACCGGCGAACCGCTCCAAAGGCGGCGCCGGGCCGGTACCCAATTTCGTACGCCATTGAGTTGCAGGGAAAATTGGACCCCGGACTAAATCCGGGGCGACAGTTTTGTAGGATGCAAGAAGACAAACCCCAGCATTGGCGCGCCGATACAACCACATTAGGCTGGACATGCCCAACAAAAAACTAAAAAAGACGACCGCGCTCAGGTGGTTTTATAATTT
>JANNGY010000225.1:0-6772 GCA_031404095.1 Betaproteobacteria bacterium
GTGCCGCACCCACAGCCAACAGGCGCAACGATGAAAATACTGATCAGCGAATTCATGGACGAGGCTGCCGTCGCCTCATTGCAAGCCGGCTTTGAGACCACCTACGACGCCACGCTGGTGGATCGCCGCGATGAACTGCTCGCCAAACTCAAGGACGCCGACGCCTTGATCGTCAGAAACCGCACACAGGTTAACGCGGAGATACTCGCTGCGGCGCCCAATCTGAAGGTGGTTGGCCGCCTTGGCGTGGGACTGGACAACATCGATCTGCCGGCCTGCAAGGCGCGCAGCGTGGAGGTGATTCCCGCCACCGGCGCGAATGCGCTGGCGGTGGCCGAATATGTGATCGCCACGGCGATGATGCTGTTGCGCGGTGCTTATGTTTCCACCCCGGCAGTGGCCGCCGGGCAATGGCCGCGCGGCCCGCTTTCCAATGGCCGCGAGATCGGCGGCAAGATCCTTGGCATCGTCGGCTTCGGCGGCATCGGCCAACTCACGGCGCGCCTCGCCAAGGGCCTTGGCATGCGGGTGGTGGCGAACGATCCGATGGTCGATGCCGCAGCTTCGGTGTGGAAAGAGACCGGGGTGACCTGCCGTACGCTGGATGAGTTGCTGGCTGAAAGCGACGTGATTTCCCTGCATGTTCCATTGGTTGTCGAAACCCGCTACCTGATCAATGCCGCCCGCCTGGCGACGATGAAACCTGACGCGGTGCTGATCAATTCCGCCCGCGGCAGCATCATCGATGAAGCCGCCTTGGCCGTTGCGCTGAAGGCAAAAAAATTGGGTGGCGCGGCGCTCGATGTCTTTGATACTGAGCCCCTGAAAGCCGGTTCGCCGCTGGCGGATTGCCCCAATCTCATCCTGACTCCGCATATTGCGGGCGTTACCGCCGAGTCGAATGCCCGCGTGAGCAGTATGATTGCCGAGCGCGTTGCTGCGTACCTGGCGTCGGCCAGTTAGCGAGTTTTTTACAGAATACTTTCGACGAAGCCCCCATGCCCAAACACAGCCTTGAACTACTCGATACCCTCGCGACCCGTGCATTGACGCAAGCCGGCGCTTCGCGCCCGATGGCGGAGGCCACCGTGCGCGCCCTGCTTTACGCCGATGCGCGCGAGTTGCCATCGCACGGCCTGTCACGCGTGCTGCAATACACCACGCATCTTCGCAATGGCCGCGCCAACGGCGCCGCCGTGGCAAAAATCGTCAATGGCAAGGCGGCCGCATGCCTCGTCGATGCCGGGGAAGGGCTGGCTTTTCCGGCTTGCGAACTGGCGATCACTGAAGCGATCGCCCGCGCGAAGTCAGCCGGCGCTTGTTTCGTGGGTGTGACCAACAGCCATCATTTTGGTGCCGCGGCGTATCACGTTGAACAGGTGGCCGCCGCCGGGATGGTCGGCCTCGCCTTTGGCAATTCGCCCAGCGCCATGCCCGCATGGGGTGGCAAGCGCGGCATCTTCGGCACCAATCCGATCGCCGCCGCCTTCCCGCGCGAAAACCAGCCGCCACTGATGATCGACCTCTCTTTGTCGGAAGTGGCGCGCGGCAAGCTGATGATTGCCGCCAAGAAAGGCGAATCGATTCCGCTCGGCTGGGCGCTGGACAAGGATGGCAAGCCCACCACTGACCCGAAGGCCGGACTGGAAGGCACCATGATGCCGGCCGGTGGCGTGAAGGGCGCGATGCTTGCCTTGATCGTGGAACTGCTCTGCTGTGCGCTGACCGGTGCTGCCTTCGGCTTCGAGGCGGATTCATTTTTCGTTGACGAAGGCAACCGGCCGCGCATCGGTCAGGCGTTTCTGGTCATCGATCCGGATGCGCTGGCCGGGCGCGAGGTTTTCTACGCGCGCCTGGAAACTCTTGTCGCGGCGATGCTTGCCGAAGAGGGGGTGCGCTTGCCGGGGTATCGTCGTTCGGGGCTCGCCGAGGGTGCGGCACGAGACGGTGTCGAAATTCCTGCGGCATTGCTGGCAGATCTCGAGCGTCTCGCCGCCGCCGCGTAAGAGCGCCTCCTGCTTCAATTCATCATCGCGCCGTACACCATGTTGGGAATAAGCTGCCGGTAGTAAGGGCGCAATCCCGGTGCCTGCGCCATCCAGATGACTGCCAGTCTTTCCCTCGGGTCGATCCAGAAATTTGTCCCGGCGATGCTGTTCCAGTCGGCGATGCCGGGTGAGCCGGACGTGTTCGCTCCACCCATTTCGGTGCGAACGGCAAAGCCGAGTCCGTAGCTATAGCCGGGCCTCGGTCCAGGAGAGGCACTGCCCGGCGGCAGCGTTGCGCGCACGCCGGACAGGTGATCCACCAGCATGTACTCAACTGTCTTGGGTGAGAGAATGCGCACGCCGTCGACTTCGCCGCCGTTGAGCAGCATCTGCGCAAAACGCAGGTAATCGTCGGCGGTGGAGACGGCGCCGCCTCCCGCAGAGAAGCGCGCGGGCGGCTTGCGGATATCGCTCAGGTTGCTCCTGGTTTTCCACACCGGGTCGATTTCAAAGGGCTCGGCGATACGTCCCTGCTTTACGGGCTCAACCCAGAACGCGGTGTCCTTCATGCCGAGCGGTCGAAAAATTCGTTCGGCGAGCAGTGCGTCAAGCGGCTTGCCGGATACGCGCTCCAGCAACACCCCCAGCACATCCGTCGCGATGCTGTACTCCCACTTGCTGCCGGGCTGCGATTGCAGGGGCAGTTTGGCGAGCCTGCCAATCCATTCGGCATTGTCCAGCTCTGCGCCATCGATGCGGTTCTTCTTGTACTCGTCCTTGACCAGTGACTTGCCTTCAAATCCATAGGTGAAGCCTGCCGTGTGACGCAGCAGATCGTGGATGGTCATCTCTCGCCTGGCGGGCACCAAATCCAGTACCAGCGCGCCGCGCGCATCTGTCCGTTCCAACCCGACCTTCAGGTTTGCCAGCTCGGGCAGGTATTGCGATACCGGATCGCCGAGCAGGAATACTCCCTCTTCGACCATCATCATGGCGGCGACCGAGACGATCGGTTTGGTCATCGAGTAGATACGGAAGATCGAATCCCGCCGCATGGGCGCCGCTCTCTTGGGGTCCTGTGCGCCGATCGCCTCGGCGTGGACGAGGCTGCCATTGCGAGCCAC
The DNA here is from genome assembly GCA_031404095.1 of Betaproteobacteria bacterium. GTDB lineage: Bacteria > Pseudomonadota > Gammaproteobacteria > Burkholderiales > Usitatibacteraceae > UKL13-2. Next base: position 3,113 of record JANNGY010000225.1, read on the forward strand.
CAGAATGACGGCGCCCGGCAGGCGCCCGACGCTGACATCTTTGTTGACTGCAGCAATGAGCCTGTTCAGGCGTGGCAGCGAAAACCCCTGTTTGTATTCAAGCGCGCTCAAGCCGGTATCCGCTGCCAGGACCAGCGTGCAACCACTTGCAGCGAGAGCGACCAGCCCTCGTCGGGCGACCGGAAAAAGGTTCATGTGACAGTCCAGATTCGCAAAGGGAATGGTGGATTATGCGTTGAAAGCGCAGGCGCTCAAAAGCACTGCCACGCAGAGTCGCGGTGCCGTTGATCACGGGTTTTGGCGTGACGGCGAAAGTCCCTAGAATAGGCGAATGTCCATTGCCCTCCTGCTGATCCCGGATTTCGCGCTGATCCTGTTTGGTTTCCTGCTCAATCGCATCACGGACTGGGGCCGGGATTTCTGGTCGGGTTTGGAAAAACTGATTTATTACGTGCTTTTTCCGGCGCTGCTTTTCAATTCGATTGCGCGTACGCGCATCGATTTCACCACCGCGGCACCGGCGCTGGAAACCGCGGCCATCACCGTGCTGGCCGGCATTGCGCTGGCGTGGCTCGCGCGCTACCTGTTCAAGCCGGATGAGAAGGTGTTTGCGTCCGCGTTTCAGACTGCCTTTCGTTTCAATTCCTATGTCGGACTCGCCATTGCCGGCCGTCTACACGGCGAGGCCGGCATCGCCGCCTTCGGCATCCTCGTCGGGCTGGTGGTCCCGATGTGCAACATCGCCTCGGTGTGGGCGTTGGCCAGGCATTCCGAAACACATTTTCTGAAGGAGCTCATGCAGAATCCGCTGATCCTGGCGACGGCTGGCGGCGTTCTGTACTCACTGTCCGGACTGCCGCTGCCCGAGCTTGCACACATGCTGATCTCGCGCATGGGCGCGGCTTCGCTGGCCTGCGGGCTGTTGTGCGTGGGCGCGGCGCTGACACTCACGAATGTCCATAAGCATGCCGGCCTGATCGCCTACTTCACGGCGGTCAAGTTGCTTGCGATGCCGGTGGCGGCGATCATTGCTGCCCGGATGCTTGGCGTGGAAGGCGTATTTTTCGACATGGTCATTCTGTTGGCTGCCTGTCCTACAGCAACCTCGGCCTATGTCCTTGCCGTGCGCATGGGCGGAGATGGTAGGCTGGTCGCGCAAGGCATCACGGTCAGCACGCTTTGCGGGATGATTGCGCTGCCGCTATGGTTAAACGCGGCGCGATCGATTTGAAATTGACGGAAGGGAACCTGCATGCGCCTGGAAGATGAAAGCGAAAGCAGCAACGTCGAAGATCGCCGCGGCGGTGGCATGGGCCGCGCCGGCGGCGTCGGTATCGGCACGGTGGTGGTGGCGCTGGTGGCGAGCTACTTCCTCGGCATCGACCCGATGACATTGCTGGGTGTTGCCGAATCGGTTCAGGGCGCGCGTCCGCCCACGCAGCAAGGTACGCCGGTCGATCCGGCGACCGATCCGGATGCCGCCCTGAAGTCCGAGATGGGCAAGATCCTGCACAAGACCGAAACCAGCTGGAGCGAGCTGTTTCAGCAAATGGGCGCCCGCTATCAGCCGCCCGTGCTGGTGCTGTTTCGCGGCCGCACACAGACGGCCTGTGGCGCCGGCCAGGCGGCGATGGGTCCGTTCTATTGCCCGGCCGACCAGAAGGTCTACCTGGACATGGCGTTCTTCCGCGAAATGGAGCAGCGGTTCCGCGCCGGCGGCGATTTTGCGCGCGCCTATGTAATTGCGCACGAGATTGGCCATCATGTGCAGAAACTGACCGGTATCACGGAGAAGACCGATGCCCTGCGCGGGCGCATGAGCGAGAAGGAGTACAACAAGGTATCGGTGCGGGTGGAACTTCAGGCCGATTGTTTTGCCGGCATTTGGGCGCGGCACGCCAATCGCGCAAAGCCCTTTCTTGACCCGAATGATGTTGATGAAGCTTTGCGTGCGGCCAATGCCATCGGCGACGACATGTTGCAAAAACAGTCGCGCGGCACGGTGGTGCCGGACTCGTTCACCCATGGCAGCTCGGCGCAGCGGGTGCGCTGGTTCAAGACTGGCTTCGAAACCGGCAGTATGAAATCCTGTGACACGTTTGCGGCGCGGGAACTCTAGCTTTCGATGTGCGAAACAAAAGAAAACGGCACGCCGAGGCGTGCCGTTTTTGCGTAGACGGGGAAGGCGCTTATTCGCTCTTTTCCGCCTTGGTCTGCGTGGATACGTAGTCGAGCTTTTCCTTGATACGAGCCGACTTGCCCGAGCGATCGCGAAGGTAATAGAGTTTGGCGCGGCGCACATCGCCTTTGCGTTTGACTTCGATAGAGGCAATGGTGGGCGCGTGGGTCTGGAACGTGCGCTCAACGCCTTCGCCCGATGAAATCTTGCGGACGATGAACGAGGAATTTAGGCCGCGATTGCGCTTGGCGATCACGACGCCTTCGTAGGCCTGTACGCGTTTGCGCTCGCCTTCGATGACGTTGACGTTCACGATCACGGTATCACCGGGGGAAAATTCCGGAATCTTCTTGGCCAGGCGGGCCATTTCTTCTTTTTCCAGCGTTTGAATCAGGTTCATGTTGTTTCCTTTCGGTGTTGGCGGCAAGAGGGTGTTTCCCCGATGCCTGTCGCACAGAGCAACCGGTGTCCAGGTTGATGGGCGTGTTTTGTTGTGACTACTTTTTTGCTGCTGTTTCTTCCTGCCCGATTTCATCAAGCAGTTTCAAATCCGGCTTGCTCCAGTTCCGGCCCTCCAGCAATTCCGGCCGCCTTTCCCGGGAGCGTTTGAGCGCCTGCTTGCGGCGCCATCCTTCAATCCTGGCGTGGTCACCGCTCATCAATACTGGCGGTACCGCCATGCCGTTCCATGTTTCCGGTCGCGTGAAGTGCGGATGATCCAGCAATCCATCGCAAGCCGGTGAAAACGAGTCTTCAACCGCCGACTGACCATCGCCCAGCACCCCCGGCAGCAACCGCACCATCGCATCGATCAGCACCATGGCGGCCAGTTCGCCCCCGGAAAGCACATAGTCGCCGATCGAGACCTCCAGATCGACACGCGCCTCAATCAGGCGCTCGTCGATCCCTTCATACCGGCCGCACAGAAAAATCAGGCCGTCCTCCTTTGCCAGTTCGCGGATGCCCACATCCTTGATTGGCCTTGCTTGCGGTGTGACGTAAACGACCTTTGGTTTACTCACCCCCTGCGCTGTCTGGCTTTGCACGGCGGCATCAATTGCCGCGTTCAGCGGTTCCGCCATCATCACCATTCCCGGCCCGCCACCATAAGGGCGGTCGTCGATGGTCTTGTAGGCGTTTGCCGCAAACTCACGCGGGTTCCAGCACTTCAGTTCCCACACCTTCTTGTCCAACCCGTGGCGCGTGACGCCAAAATCGGCAATCGCGTCGAACATCTCGGGAAACAGTGTAATGACGCCGTACTGCCTGGTTTCCCGCGCCGTCACTGATATTCCCCGCTCCAGTTTACCGTCAGCACCTTTGCTTCCCGGTCGACCTTGATGATCACTTCATCGATGAACGGAATCAGCATCTCTTCCGCTCCCCGTTTTACCACCAGTACGTCGTTGGCCCCGGTTTCCATCAGCGTGTCGACTTTTCCGAACACGGCACCGGCACCATTCACTACATCGCAGCCGATC
>JANNGY010000226.1:0-4033 GCA_031404095.1 Betaproteobacteria bacterium
GCGTTCATGGTCACCGTGCACGTGCCCGTCCCGCTGCATCCGCCGCCGCTCCAGCCGGCGAACACTGCGCCGGGATTCGGCGCGGCGGCAAGCGCGATGAACAGGTTTTGCGGTGCATTGAAGGTGCAATTGAGCCCGCAGTTGATGCCGCCCACGCTGCTGCTGACCGTGCCCGCCGCCGCGCCGGCTTTGTTGACCGTAATCAGATGCCGCGGCACCGCACCCTGGCCGTCGAGTTGCCCGCGAATCTCGCCTTGCACGTACGCACCGGTATAGATATTGATGTACCAGCGGCCGGCGAGGAGTTCGGCTTCGTCGGCCGGGTTGTAGCTGAAACTGCCGAAATTCGGATTGGCGCTGGCGTTGTACTTGGCCGGCCCGACGGCGCCACGATTCGCCGGACCCTGGAAATAGACATCGGTAAACGCGCCGCTCAGTCCGCTGAAATTCATGCTGTAGCTGATGGTCTTTGCGTCGCGGTTGACGTTGACGGTCGCCGTGCCGGATGCCGGCAGCAAGTTGAGCGGAAGCGCCTGTGCGCCCTCAAGCACGACATTGAATACCACCGGATCGCGCAGGAAAATGGCATTCACGGTGCAGTTCCCGTACACCGCATAGGTGGTGTACACATTGCCGCTCATCGCACCACCGCACGTCCCCCCCACCGAAGCGGTGTAACCGGCATCGGCACTGATGCTGAAACTCGTCACCTGGCCAGGCAAAAGGCTCACCGGCGTGGCGGGAGAAATCGAGCCGTTGGCCCCGGCGCCGGGCGTGACCGTGTAACCGATCGCAAACAGCGCGCTGACATTCTTGTTGGCGTCCATGGTCACGCTGCAGGTGCCGGTGCCGCTGCAGTCGCCCGACCAGCCGGTAAAGATATAGCCAAAATCGGGCTGTGCACTCAGCGTCACCAAGGTGCCGCCGCTATAGAATTCAAAGCAATCGAAACCGCAATCGATTCCCGGCCCGCTGACTCTGCCGCCACTGCCGATGAAGTTGCCGACCGACAAATAAGAGACGGGCCCGACCACGCTGATGCTGACGGTGCGCGTCTCGCCGGTGAGCGGTGGCTGGAAATCGTTGCGCACGCCGCGGTAGCTGAAGCTGTCGTTGCCGGCGAATCCCGCGTTGGGAGTGTAGGTGAAACCGGTGCCGAAATCGGGCGTCAGCGTGCCGTTGGCGGGGCCGCTGACCACCTCGATTGCATTGAACGACACCGTGTTCAGCGTGATGTGGCTGCCGACGTCGATGAACACCGGCGTGTCCGTCGTGGTGGTGGGCTCGAGCGATAGCAATTGTGCCTTGATGTAGGTGGCAATGGCGGCAAGGTCGGCGGCGGTGAGCTGGGCCAGATTGAAATCGTTCCACATCTGGAACACATTGGTGCGAGCGTAGGCCACCACGTTTCCGGTATCACCCGCAGCGTTGAGCATGGCGCCGCTGGGAGGCCCGAATGCGAAATGACAAGAGGTACAGTTGTTCTGGTACAGGTTCTGGCCCAGCACCGTCATGCCGGGTGTTACCGTGACCGGCACCGATGCCGGACTGTCGCCGAAAAAATTGCTGGCGGTCGCGGTGCAGGTATACGCGGTGCCATTGCTCAGCCCGAATACTGAAATGGGGCTGGGAGTGCCACCACCGAAGTAGCTTTGTGTCTGTGCAAACGGCCCTGGCGTACAGGTCGCGGTGTGCGTATTGATGCCACTGCCGCCGTCGTGGCTGGGGGCGGCCAGATTGATCGTGACATAGCCGTCGCCGGTGGTGATAGACGTGATTACCGGCGCCCCGGGTGGCCCGGCTTGCAGGATGATGGTCTGCGAGACCTGGGGTGCCGCGAAAAACCGGCTGTCACCGAACTGGTCGGCCTGGATCTGGCAGGCGCCGATGGCGACCATGGTGACCGTGGCGCCGCTCGGGGTGCCGCTCGGGGTGCTGTTCACGCTGCACGGGAAATTGCCAAATGTCGAGTACGCGACCGGCATGCCGGACGATGCCGTGGCGAGCGGGTTAAGCGTGAATGTGCCGCCGGGTACGAAGGCGCGGGTGGCGGGAATCTGTGCAGGGAAGCTGAGGGTTTGCGATGCCGGCTGGAAACTGAACGCAATGCTGGCGTTCGCTGCCGCGTGGTAGTCGTTATTGCCGGCCTGGCCGACGCTGACCATGCACGTCCCGCTCGACACCATGATCGCGCCCGATCCCGACACCGTACAAATCCACGGCGTGTCCGAGGTAAACGTCACCGGCAGGCCGGAACTTGCCGCGGCCGATAACGGCACCGGGCTGGCGGCGAAGGTCTGCGGGCTGGGCGGCGACACGGCATTGATGGTCTGGCTCCGCTTCAGCACCGTCAAGGTGAAGGACTGGTTGGCATTGGGCAGCGTGCCATTGACGGCCTTGAAAGTGAGCGGATAGACGCCCGCGCTACCCGGCGCCGGAGTGCCGCCCAATATCCCCGTGACCGGGTTGACCGTCCCGGGAGAAATCGTGAACGACATGCCGGCGGGAAGCGTGTCCGCTAGAGACAGCGTCGGGAAAGGTGTGCCGATGGTGGTGATGAACATCGCGCCGGTCGCGCCCAGCGTGAGCGTCATGGTGTTGGCGCTGGTGATCACCGGCGCCACGTTGGCGCTGGTCGGCGTGACCGGCACCGTTGCCGATTCCGCGCCGGGGCCGGCGGTATTGGCCGCGCGTACCGAACAAGCGTAGGACACGCCATTGCTCAGGCCGGTGACGGTGAGGGGAGAGGATGCCCCGCTGACGGTGATCGCGTTGGGGTTGCAGGTGACGGTATAGCCGCTGACGGCCGCCCCGCCGCTGAACGTGGGGGGCGTGAACGCGATGATCGCCTGCAGGTTGCCAGGCGTGGCGGTGCCGATTGACGGCGCGCCCGGTGCGACGGCCGTCACGCTGAAACCGCGGGTAATGGTGGAGGCGGGAAAATAATTGGCATCACCACTCTGCGACGCGGTGACGCTGCAGGTGCCGGCCGCAATCAACGTGGCCGCGGTGCCGGCGACGCTGCAAACGGACGGTGTGGCACTGGTGAAACTCACCGTCAGGCCGGAATCGGCGGTGGCCGCCAGCGGCACCGGCGTTGCGCTGAAATTTTGCCCGCCGGGGCCGCCGAAGGTGATGTTCTGATTGAGCCTCGCCACCGTCAGCGTGAAATTCTGGGTGGCATTGGGCAGCGTGCCGTTGGCCGCCGTGATCGTTAGCGGGTACGAGTTGGCCGTACCGGATGCCGGCGTTCCCGACAGCACACCCGCGCCGCTGAAAGTGACGCCGCTCGGCAGCGTTCCACTGAGTGAAAACGCCGGCGGTGGTGTGCCGGTGGCGGTGACAGTAAAGGACCCCATGGCGAGCACATTGAATGCGGTACTGGCGGCACTGGTAATCTGCGGCGCGACGCCCGGCGCCAGCGGCGTGACGCTGACGGCGCCGGAACTGACGCTGGTGCCGGCGGCGTTGGTGGCGGTCACGGCGCACGAGTAGGTGACATTGGCGGTGAGCGCGGCTACCGTGATCGGCGAGGCGCCGCCGCTATTGCTGCGGGTAGTTTGCCCGCCGGCAGTGCAATTCGAGGTGTAGCTGGAAATCGTGAGCCCGCCGTTGCTGGCGGGGGCGCTGAAGGCAATCATGGCCTGATTGATACCCGGCGTCGCGGCGCCGATGATGGGTGCGCTCGGGGCGGTGGCGGCGGTGACGGGGAAATCGCTGGCATGTTTCCAGCCACCGGAAAATCCGAGGCGCGAAACGGCGTAGAGCGTGTGCGTCGAACCCAGGCTCGCCGCCGCCGGCATGGTGTAGGTGAACGAATAACTGGCGACCCCGTTGAACGTGGTATTGAGCATTCCGGCCGTTTGGCTATGGACGATTTCGCCGCCGGAAACGACCAGGTTCGCGGCACTCTCGGCCAGCGTGGCGCCGCCTTCGGTGGAGGCGATATTCACCCCCATCTTGCTGCCCGTCCCCAGAGACACCTTGGTCGAAGTGACCGTATAGCCGCCGGTGGCGCCCGGCGCCAGGATGG
>JANNGY010000227.1:0-1977 GCA_031404095.1 Betaproteobacteria bacterium
TGCCGTTTTGGGCGGGGTGGCTAGTGTTTTTGGCAATTTCAAAGACCAGATAGTAAAATCAGCGACTGAAATTTCACTACAATTTGAAAGGGCTCATGCCGGCGCCGAGCAGGTTGTCTTCCTTGATGCCGAAACTGGTCTTGTTGTCGCCGCCGGCGCGCGAGTAGTTCGCGGTAATTTCGAGGCTCCAGGTATCGCGCGTCGAGACCTCGATATCCACCACCCCGTCGCGATAGACGAGCGGCTTGATGTTCACGTCGTAACGCGTGCTCGAACGCCGCAGCAGGCGTTCGGTTTCCTCAATTTTCTGCTGCGACACCCGTTCGCCGCTCTTGAACAGCAATACGCGTTCGATCACGCCGGGACGGGTGGGCACGTGCCATCGATTTGCCTGCCGGTACAACCAGTTGTTCTCCGCCTCATCGTCGAGGTCGAATATGTTTTCAGGTTTTATGTGTATGCGGCCGATGATCGCGCCGGCGGCTTCGAGCTGGGCAAATTCGGGCAAGGCCGGCGGGATTGGGGAGTCTGCCTGCGCTGCGGCGGTGGAATATGCGGCCGACACAGTTGTCAGAAAGACGCAAAGGAATATCGCGCTGCGCACACCGCGCAGGGCGACGAACGGAAATCCGATGCGGGGACGGGCCATTTCAGCAGCGTACATAATTTTCGCAAAAAGCAAATTGCGCGCCATCAAATGCACATCAAGTACGCGCATTTCAACCTCAACACCGCTGGACGATTGCGCAATCGAAACGTGCCCGCGCAAACCGGGTGTAAAATCACCTTAACACAACCGTTAACAAACAAATTCTCCTCAGGCGCAGCGAGTGGCATTAGAATTCACTTTTCAGCCCTTAACAAAAGTCAACCATTGAATCACGCTCTTGAGCCAGAGCGACTGGCAATAAAACCCTTGGCAGCCACGCTTGAGGAGGCGGAGGCGCGCCTGCTCGATCGCGCGCAGCCACAAAGCTATCGGGTATTCGAGGCGTTGCTGCAGCGCATGCAGGCGCCGCTGCCGGCCGGCGACGCGCAGGCGGCGAGCAATGCGGCGCTGCACCTTTGCCAGCATTTGTATGCCAATGCACGCTCGTTCGATGCGTTGCCCTTTGGCCGCGCCAATTTGCGTTTGGCCGAACACTCGAATGATCCGGCGCTCATCCGGCGTTCGCATACGGCGTGTGGATTGCTGCTTTCAGATACGGCCGATATTGCCGGGGCGATTGAGCATCACTGCGAGGCGCTCAGGCTGGCTGCGGCGGCCGGCGAAACGGTGGAGATGAGCCGCACCTGGAATAATCTGGGAAGCGCATTCTGCATATTTGGAAACTTCACGCTTGCGGTCGCCTGCTTTCGACGGGTGTTGGCGTTGTTGCATTCGCACTCGGGCCCGGTCTACAGTCGCTACTCGGCTTTTACCAATCTCGCGCATTGCCTGTATCACCTCGATGAATTGCAGGAAGGCTTTCATTTCGGCATGCAGGCATTGACGGAATTGACGCCGGCTTTCTATCATCAGGATCCGCACGGCGCGCTATTGCTGCATCGCAATTGCGTGAAGCTCTGCATTTCCATGAGTCGACTTGCGGACGCAAAAGTTCATGTCGATGAAGTGATCAGGATGTCGGCGTTTGCCGCCACGCCGCGCGCGGCGATCGCGGCCGCCACCACGCAGGCAGCCTATGACATGGCGTGCGGCAATCATGATCTGGGACTGACCCGGCTCGATCAGGCGCTGGTGATGGCGCGCGCCCTGCCGGCAACATTGCGCGACACGCTGGTAGCTGTGATCCGCGCCGAGGAAAAGGCGGGTTTTCCGGCGCACGCCCTGGTAAGGCTGCAGGAATTGTCCGAGCATATATACCTGACTGCGATTGGCCAGATCCGCCGCCACATAGAGATTGCCGAACTCATGCCTTCGCCGGCATCAAGCACGGACCAGTCTATCCAGCAGGCAAGGGTGCGTCTTATTTC
>JANNGY010000228.1:0-2475 GCA_031404095.1 Betaproteobacteria bacterium
GTAGCCGATCAGGAACACCGCCGACACCGCGCTGACAGGCCGCGGCTTGCGCGAATAGATCCACAGGATCGCGAACAGCAGCAGGCCTTCCATCGCGAATTGATACAGCTGCGAGGGATGGCGTGCCAGCGGCATCGCATCAACCTGCGGAAACCACATCGCCCATGGCCAGGTCGCCGCGTCAGTCACGCGCCCCGGCAATTCGCCGTTTATAAAATTGCCCATGCGCCCCGCGGCGAGGCCGGTCGGCACCAGCGGCGCGATGAAATCGGTCACCTGCCAGAAAGTGCGCTTGCTCTTGCGCCCGAACCACCACATCGCCACCAGCACCCCGAGGAAGCCGCCGTGAAATGACATCCCGCCCTGCCAGATATAGAAGATCTCGATCGGATGCGCGAGGTAGTACATCGGTTTGTAGAAAATCACAAAGCCCAGCCGTCCGCCGAGGATCACGCCGAGCATGCCGAAGAACAGCAGGTCGTCGAGCGCTTCGCGCGTGAAGCCCATGTCGGGACGGCGCTTCATGTGCAGGCGGCCCAGCACCATGAACAGCACGAACGCGACGACATACATGAGGCCATACCAGCGCACCGCGACAGGGCCGAGCGAAAGGGCGATGGGGTCGAACTGGGGGTGGGTGAGCAAGTGAACTCGCAGAGGGGATGGGCTGCTGGATTATCGCATTGGCGAAAGTGTGGGCCAATTTAACTGTCGTCCCGGATTTAGTCCGGGACCCAAGTTCGCCGCGTACCGTGCAAACAAAATTGGGCCCCGGACTAAATCCGGGGCGACAGCTCAAATAGGTAGCGCGTGGAATCAGGAGCGCCGAAAAACCAAACCCCAGCACCCGCGCGCCTCCCAGGCTGAAAACGTCCGCCTAGCCTCGCCAGTGCTTGAGTTTTAATTCAAGATGCGATCAATCCGCCTTGATCTGCGATTTCTTCACCACGTCATTCCACCGCGCCGCTTCGAGCTTGATGAAATCGGCGAACTCTTTCGGCGTGCTGGTCGAGGGTTCGGCTGCTTCGGCCGAGAGACGTTCCGACACCGCCGGGGTCTTCCCTGCCGCCGCGGCCGCCTGCGCCAGTTTTTGGATAATGGCATCCGGCGTGCCGGCCGGCACCATCAGCCCATACCACTGCGAAGTCTCGAACCCCGGATAGCCCGATTCCGCCACCGTCGGTACGTCGCCCAGTGCCGGTGAACGCTTCGCCGTGCCGACAGCCATCGGCCGCAGGGTGCCGGCTTTCACATGCGCCATCAGCGGCGGCGCGCCGGTGAAGGTGGCATCGAGGCGGCCGGCGAGCAGGTCGGTCATCATCGGGCCGGTGCCTTTGTAGGGCACGTGGGTCGCGGTGAATCCCGCCGTCAAAGCCAGGTAAGCCATCGCCAAATGCCCCGAGCTGCCATTACCCGCCGAGCCGTAATTCAGGCCACCGGGATTTTTCTTGGCGTACTCGACCAGTTCCTTCAGGTTCTTGGTTTGCATCTTTTCCGCATTCACCACCAGCATGCTCGGCACCTTGGCCAGCAGCGTGATGGGCACGAAATCTTTCACCGGGTCGTAGGGGAGTTTGGCAAACATCGCCGGATTCACCGCCAGCGTGCCGACGTGGCCGAGGATGATGGTGTAGCCGTCCGGCGGGCTGTTCTTCGCTTCCGACATGGCGATATTGCCCGCGCCGCCGGGCTTGCTTTCGACCACCACCGACTGGCCGAGGATCTTCGACATCTCGCCCGCGAACGAGCGCGAGACGATGTCCGAACTGCCGCCGGGCGCGAACGGCACCAGCAGGCGGATGGGTTTGGTGGGGTATTGGGCGTGGGCGGCGCCGGGTAGTGCAAAACCGAGCAGCGCACCGATCACCGCTGCCGCGGCCAGAATTCTGTTCTTCATATTGCTCCTCATCGTTGGTTGTTTTTGATCACAAGCAGAAATCTTGCATCCGGTAGAATTGGTGTCAATTCTGCATCCTTATCGGGATGCCGTCACGCATTTGAAAGCTGCGCGCTCGCCACAAGCGGACGAACAACCAAGGCCCTGCCGCTTGATGACTGCCTCGCGGCATTTGCTGAGGCGCCCAATGCCAGGCACTTCCCCCTTTGCAAAAGGGGGACTGAGGGGGATTTTGACGTGGCCACTGCGCAGACGCCGCAAAATCCCCCTCAATCCCCCTTCGTCGAAGGGGGAAGTGCCCTGGCGAAGGTCATCACAAGAGTGAGTATCTTGAATTTCGACAAACCCAACATTTCTGGGCAAAACCATGACCACCCCCACCCCGACCCCCAACCAACCCTACCGCTCCTTCGCCATCACCCAGGGCAACGAACGCGCCCCCAACCGCTCCATGCTGCGCGGCATCGGCTACCAGGATGAAGACTTCAAGAAACCTTTCATCGGCCTCGCCAACGGCCACTCCACGCTGAACCCCTGCAACGCCGGCATCCAGCCACTGGCCGACGCCGCCGACAAAG
>JANNGY010000229.1:0-3085 GCA_031404095.1 Betaproteobacteria bacterium
GAGGGCCAGCTCAATCTTCGTGACGCAAACCTGCGCACCATCTCTTTCGAGCAGAACGGAAAGCAATACAAACTCATCGACAAACCCGGCGTGCTGTTTCCGCGCCCGCGCGGCTGGCACCTGGATGAAAAGCACGTCTCGATCGACGGCAAGCCCGTGTCCGGCGCGATATTTGATTTCGCGTTGTATTTCTTCCATAACGTGAAGACCCTGTTGGCACGCGGCAGCGGCGTCTATCTTTACCTGCCGAAAATGGAATCGCATCTGGAAGCGCGCCTGTGGAACGACATTTTCATCATGGCGCAGAACGAATTGGGTGTGCCGCAGGGTACGGTCAAGGGCACAGCGCTGATCGAGACCATCGTCGCCGCCTTTGAGATGGACGAGATCCTTTACGAAATGCGCGAGCACAGCGCCGGGCTCAACATCGGCCGCTGGGACTACATCTTCTCCGCGATCAAGAAGTTCCGCCTGAACAAGGACTTTTGCCTCGCCGATCGCAGCCAGGTGACGATGCTGGCGCCGTTCCTGCGCGCTTATGCGCTCTCGCTGGTCAAGGTCTGCCACAAACGCCAGGCCTTCGCGATGGGCGGCATGGCCGCGCAGATTCCGATCAAGAACGACGAGGTTGCCAACGCGGCCGCGATGGAAAAAGTGCGCATCGACAAACTGCGCGAAGTGACCGACGGCTGTGATGGCACCTGGGTCGCGCATCCGGGACTGGTTGGAATCGCCAAGGCGGTGTTCGACGAGCACATGAAGACGCCGAACCAGATTCACCGCCAGCGCGACGACGTCAGTTTCACCGCGGCCGATCTGCTCGATTTCAAACCGGAAGCGCCGATCACCGAGGCCGGGGTGCGCAACAATATCCAGGTCGGGATCCAGTACATGGGATCGTGGCTCGGCGGCAACGGCTGCGTGCCGATTTTCAATTTGATGGAAGATGCGGCCACCGCCGAAATTTCACGCTCGCAGGTGTGGCAGTGGATCCGCTCGCCCAAAGGTGTTCTCGACGACGGTCGCAAGGTCACCAGGGAGATGGTCGACACGTTGACAGCGGATGAACTGAAAAAGACGCCGGGCATCGTTGGCGATGCAGCTTATGCGGCAGGTAAATATGCCGAAGGCGCGGCGATGTTCGAGAAGCTCATCATGGATGACAACTACGAGGAATTCCTGACCTTGCCGGCGTATCGGGCGCTGGCCTGACCCACCTGCGTCGCGACGTCAAAAGAAAACATGGCCCGCGTGAAGCGGGCCATTTCCTTTCCGTATTTGGGGAATTTCTAAATACCCGTCATTCCCGCGCACGCGGGAATCCAGTTTTCGTAAACCATTGATGTGCGTTGAAAAATGGATCCCCGCTTTGACCGAAGGGAATCTCGCGGGACGCGGGGGATGACAAATTTTTGAGGTTTCGAGAAGTTGCCTTTGATGCAGATCGCCATTCGGCGCGCCTTTTCAGCCATTTTTTGTCTGGAAGCCGCACCGGTGCTGGAGTTTGCTGCCGGGATTAATTTATCCCGTCGTCCCAGGCTGGGACCCAGTCCGATCCAAGTTCTTGAATACACGAATGGACTGGATTCCAGCTTTCGCTGGAATGACGAAGTATTGAGGTTTCGAGAAGTTTCCTGCGCGTACAACACGCCCGCAGTTGACAAACACCCTACCGCAAATACCGCGCCTCAAACTCCACCGCCAGCATCGGCTCACCGAACAGGAATCCCTGGCATTGGTCGCAGCCAAGTTCCAAAAGTTGCTGCCGCTGCTCTGCGGTCTCGACGCCCTCGGCCACCACGGTAAGTTTCAGGCTGTGTCCCAGTGCGATGATGGCCTCGATGATTGCGGCGTCGTCGAGATTGGTATCGACGTCGCGCACAAAACTCTTGTCGATCTTCAGGGTATCGACATGGAAACGCCGCAAGTAGGCCAGCGATGAATAGCCGGTGCCGAAATCGTCGATGGCGATCGTCACGCCCAGGTCCGACAGCCGCCGCAGCACTTCGATGTTGTCGTCGACTTTCATCATCAGCATGCTTTCGGTTATTTCGAGTTCGAGCAATTCCGGTGCCAGGCCGGCACGGGCCAGCGCATCGCGGACCGTGCGCGTCAAGCCCTTGTTGAACTGGCCCACCGACAGGTTTACGGCAATCGGCACATCGCGCCGGAAAGTCTGCGCCCAGTCGCGGCTTTGCCGGCAGGCACGGTTGAGCACCCATTCGCCGAGGGGAACAATGAGCCCGGTTTCCTCGGTGACCGGAATGAACCGGCCGGGCCCGACCACGCCAAGTTCCGGATGGTTCCAGCGCACCAGCGCCTCGACCCCCGCCAGGCGGCCATCGGCAAGCGTGAACTTCGGGTGATAGTAGAGCTCGAATTCCTCGCGCTCGATGGCGCGCCGCAGGGTACTCTCCATGGTCAGCTTGTCGACGGCGCGGGCGTTCATTTCCTCGGAATAGAACTGATAATTGCGGCGGCCGTGCTCTTTCGCAAAGTACATCGCCATGTCGGCATTGCGTACCAGTGTCAATCCATCGGGCGCATCGCCGGGAAAGACGCTGATGCCCACGCTCGCCGATGTCGTCAGCGTATTCCCGGCAACGGTATAGGGTTCGGATAACGCGGCAATGATCTTTTGCGCAACGGCCCCGGCGTCTTCGGGAACGCGCAGCGCTTCGAGAACGACCACGAACTCGTCCCCACCGATACGCGCCAGCGTGTCTCCCTTGCGCATGAGTTGCTGCAATCGGTCCGCGACCTGGCGCAGCAATTCGTCACCCGCGGCATGACCCAGGGAATCGTTGATGGTCTTGAAGCGGTCAAGGTCGATGAACAGCGTGGCAATCAGGCCGCCGCTGCGCTGCGCAGCCAGGATGCCCTGCGACAGGCGGTCGTTGAGGAGGCGGCGATTCGGTAGCTGCGTCAACGCATCGCGTGTGGCAAGCTCTTCGATGCGCTGCTCGGCAAGTTTGCGTTCGGTGATCTCGAGGCCGGTGCCGCGAAAGCCGACTCGTTCACCGGCGGCGTTAAAAATTGGTACGCCCGACACCTGTTGCCAGATCTGCCGGCCATCCCGGGTAAT
>JANNGY010000230.1:0-13669 GCA_031404095.1 Betaproteobacteria bacterium
ACATTGCGGTATACGAAGGCGGCGATGAAGGCAATGACAAGGCATCGGCCGCAGGGCAGATCCGCATCAGTGTCGAAAAGATCCAGAAACTGGGAGTGAAGACAGAAGCGGCCGCGCGTCGTCCGATCGCGAAAGTGGTCCGCGCTTCCGGGCGCATCGAGCCCGACGAGCGCCGTACCTATACGATCTCGCCGAAATTCGAAGGCTACGTCGACAAGCTATATGTCAACGTGACCGGTCAGGCGGTCAACCGCGGGCAACCGCTGTTCGAGGTTTACAGTCCGGACCTGGTGTCGGCCCAGCGGGAATATGCGATCGCGACCAAGGCATCGCAGGCACTTAAATCTGCCGGCGGCGAAGCGCAATCGGGTATGAAGACCCTGGCGGACTCGAGCCTCGCACGCCTCAGGAACTGGGATATTTCTGACGAGCAGATCAAGGCCCTTGCCACCACCGGCGAAGCCACTCGCACCTTGACCTTCCAGTCGCCCGTATCAGGCATCGTCACCGAAAAGAAAGCCATGCAAGGCATGCGATTCATGCCCGGCGAGGCGCTCTACCAGATCGCAGACCTGTCGGCGATCTGGGTGGTGGCTGATGTGTTCGAGCAGGACATTTCACAAGTGCAAATTGGGGCCAAGATCACCGTCATGGTCAATGCCTATCCTGACAAGGTATTTACCGCCAAGGTGTCTTACATCTATCCGACATTGAAGCCTGAAACGCGCACGATACAGATCCGTGCCGAACTGGCGAACCCGGGGCAGTTGCTCAAGCCCGGTATGTATGCCCAGGTGGAAATGGGCGCAACCGTCACCGGTACGCCGGTGACGATTCCGCATTCAGCGGTGATTGACAGTGGCACTCGCCAGTTGGTCTTCGTGCAGGTTGGCGAAGGCAGGTTTGAGCCGCGCGCGGTCAAACTTGGTGGCCGCGGCGATACGTTCGTTGAAGTGCTTGAAGGCATAAAGGAAGGCGAGCAGGTTGTCATTGCCGCCAATTTCCTCATCGACGCCGAAAGCAACCTGACTGCAGCTTTGGGCGGCTTTGCACCTGCACCTGCACCGGCACCTGCACCAGCAGGTGCCGGCACCACTGGCAAGGCCCCCGTGCTGTCCGCACCGAAGGCAGGCCATCGCGCGGCCGGCGTCATCGAAAGCATTGATTCCGCAGGCAGCAGCGCAAGCATCCAGCACGATGCGGTGGAGAGCCTGAAATGGCCAGAGATGACCATGGAGTTCAAATTCGCCAATCCCGCACTGGCCAGTGGCCTGCGCAAGGGCAGCGCGGTGAATTTCGAGTTTGTCGAACGCCAACCGGGTGAATGGGTGATCACATCCATCAAGCCGGCGGCGGTTGCCAGGTCGGTGCCCGTCAAAGGTGCCGGCGACCATCGCGGCCACTAGGGGGATAACGATGCTCGCAAAAATTATCGAGTGGTCGGCCAGGAACCACTTCCTGGTGCTGCTCGCGACTTTGTTCATCACCTTCGGCGGCATCTGGGCGGTGGTCAACACGCCGCTGGATGCGCTGCCGGATCTGTCCGACGTTCAGGTGATTGTGTACACGGAATATCCGGGACAGGCCCCGCAGGTGGTCGAGGATCAGGTGACGTATCCGCTCACGACCGCGATGCTGTCGGTGCCGAAGTCCAAAGTCGTGCGCGGCTTCTCTTTCTTCGGCGCATCGTTTGTTTACGTCATCTTCGAGGACGGCACCGACATCTACTGGGCGCGTTCCCGTGTGCTGGAATACCTGAATTTCGCATCGAGCCGCATGCCGAAGGGCGTGACGCCATCGCTGGGACCAGACGCAACCGGCGTGGGCTGGGTCTTCCAGTACGTCGTGCTCGCCAAGAACAAGTCGCTGGCCGAGTTGCGCACGCTGCAGGACTGGTATCTGCGTTACCAGCTGACCAAGGCGCCCGGGGTATCCGAGGTGGCGTCGGTGGGCGGCTATGTCCAGACGTATCAGGTGACCGTGGACCCGGTGAAATTGCGCGCCTACGGTATTCCACTGTCGACGGTGTCAAAGGTTATTCGCGAATCGAATCGCGACGTCGGCGGTCGCACTATCGAGATGGCGGAAACCGAATACATGGTGCGCGGCAAAGGCTATCTGCGAAACGCCGCCGACATCGAAGGGCTGGTCGTCAAGAGCATGAAGGGCACGCCGGTGCTGGTGCGGGACATCGCCCGGGTCGAGCTTGCACCCGATGAGCGCCGCGGCATTGCCGAACTGAATGGCGAAGGTGAAGTCGTCTCCGGCATCGCCATGGCCCGCTACGGCCAGAACGCGCTCGAAGTCATACACGGCCTGAAGGAAAAAATCGCCGAGTTGAGTTCCGGCCTGCCCGAAGGCGTACGCATCGAGGCAGTGTATGACCGCTCCGACCTGATTCACCGCGCCATCGAAACGCTGAAGCGCACGCTGCTGGAAGAGAGCATCATCGTTGCCGCCGTTTGTGTCGTGTTCCTGCTGCATGTGCGCAGCGCGCTGGTGGCGATCGTGATGTTGCCGATCGGCGTGTTGATCGCGTTCATCGCCATGCGTGCCCTGGGCATGAACTCGAACATCATGAGCCTGGGTGGCATCGCCATCGCGGTCGGGGCGATGGTCGACGCGGCCATCGTCATGATCGAGAACGCGCATAAGCACCTGGAACGCCTGAAAGAGGGCGAGTCGCGCGCGGACGCGATCATCGCCGCATGCAAAGAGGTGGGGCCGGCACTATTCTTTTCGCTCTTGATCATCACCGTCTCATTCCTGCCGGTATTCACGCTCGAGTCGCAGGAAGGGCGGATGTTCTCACCGCTGGCGTTCACCAAGACCTTCTCCATGGCGGGCGCCGCGTTACTGTCGGTGACGCTGGTACCGGTACTGATGATGCTGTTCATTCGTGGCAGGGTCATTCCGGAAGCGCGCAACCCGGTGAACCGCGCGTTGATCTGGATGTATCGGCCGATCATCGCCTGGGTGATGCGCTGGAAGAAACTCACTATCGTCATCGCGCTGGTCGCGCTCGGTGTCTCGTTCTATCCGGCCTCGCGCCTCGGCAGCGAGTTCATGCCGACATTGAACGAAGGAACGCTGCTTTACATGCCGGCCAGCCTGCCGGGCATGTCGATCACCAAGGCGGGTGAATTGCTGCAAGTGCAGGGCAAGATCATCAAGAGTTTCCCCGAGGTGACTTCGGTCTGGGGAAAGGCCGGCCGCGCCAATTCCGCCACCGATCCGGCGCCCGTCGAGATGTTCGAAACCGTCATCAACCTCAAGCCGGAATCCGAATGGCGGCCCGGCATGACGATGGACAAGCTGATCGCGGAAATGGACAAGGCGCTGCAGTTCCCGGGCATTTCCAACGCGTGGACCATGCCGATCAAGGCGCGGCTGGATATGCTGGCCACCGGCATTCGCACACCGATCGGCATCAAGGTATTCGGAAATAATCTCGATGAAATGGAGCGCCTCGCCAAGGAGATCGAGGCTGTCGTGAAAAAAGTTCCTGGCACCTCGTCCGCCTTCGCTGAACGCATCACTGGCGGCTTCTACCTGAACATCGAGCCGGATCGCCAGCAACTGGCACGATACGGGCTGGCGATTGGCGATCTGCTCGATGTGGTCGGCACGGCCCTTGGTGGCGATATGGTCACCACCACGGTGGAGGGCCGCGAACGCTTCGGCGTGACGGTGCGTTATCCGCGTGAGCTTCGTTCGGACCCGGAACTGATCGCACGTGAGGTGCTGATACCCACAATGGACGGCGCCATGATTCCGCTCGGGCAGCTTGCCAAGGTGGTGGTGGCGAAAGGCACACCGGGTATCCGCACCGAGAACGCACTGTTGTCGGCCTACATCTTTGTCGACATCCGCGATCGCGACATCGGTGGCTACGTGGCTGACGCGCGCAAGGCGGTGAGCGAGCAGGTCAAATTCCCGCCCGGTTATTACGCGACCTGGAGCGGCCAGTTCGAATACATGGAGCGGGCGGCGCAAAAAATGAAGGTGGTCGTTCCGGTAACGCTGCTGATCATATTCTTGCTGCTGTACCTGAATTTCAAGCGCCTGACGGAAACGCTGATTGTCATGCTGTCCGTTCCGTTTTCGCTGGTCGGGGGAGTTTGGCTGCTGTGGCTTCTCGACTACAACGTGTCGGTGGCCGTCACGGTCGGCTTCATCGCGCTGGCCGGCGTGGCCGCGGAAACGGGTGTGGTGATGCTGATCTACCTGGATCACGCGTGGGAGGCGATCAAAGTGCGCTGCCGTGCGGAAAACCGCGTGCCGACGGTGGCGGATCTCTATGAAGCGGTCATGGAAGGCGCAGTCGAGCGCGTTCGCCCCAAGATGATGACCGTCGTCGCGATCATGGCCGGCCTGCTGCCGATCATGTGGGGAACCGGCACCGGCTCCGAAGTGATGCGGCGTATCGCCGCGCCGATGGTCGGCGGGATGATTTCGTCCACGGTACTGACGCTGGCCGTGATTCCGGCCATCTACGCACTGACCAAGGAGTGGCGGTTGCGGCGCGGCAAGGACTAACGCGCCGGATGCCGGATTGAATGTAGCCGATCAAAGTGTGGCAAATCACCTGAATTGAGGAAAGTGAAGAGAAAAACCGGTTGATGCCGAGTCGGACATGCAATCGATAGTAGCGACAGCCAACACTCGTCGTTACCTGGGGAGAAAGTCGTACCCGGACTCACGCGACTTGTCGTGGCCGGTTCATCCATCCAGCATTTTTATCAAGGAGTAAATCATGACAATGCAAAAACGAGGTTTTCTGGTTAATGGGCTGGGCGCAATCCTGCTCAGCGCAACATTGATGTCCGGCGCGCTCGCGCAGGCGCCCGCAACAGCCGGGTTTGCCGAGAAGATAGTCGCGGCGAAAACCAAGGCCGATCACGAGCAGCTTGCAGTGGAGTTCGACAAGCAAGCAGAAGCCGACAAAGCAGCGGTCGAGCGGCATCGCAAGATGGCACAGGCATATACCACCGCACCGTGGGCCAAGGCAAGTGGCGCCGGGATGGTCAAGCATTGCAAGGCGCTGATCGCCGACTATGAGAAAGCGGCCAGGCAGAACGCCGACATGGCGAAGATGCACCGCGACATCGGCAGCAAGTTGTAGTGAGCAACGGGGCGTCCGGACCCGGGTGTGACGCTTCCTAGGGTTCGGACACCAGTTTAGAACCTGTGCAGTCGAAAGGTGTCGCCATGGCGCGGATTGTTCGAATGCCACACGCTGCCAGTGAAACGCCATGCACAAAGACCTGATCTTCTGCCTGGCGCTCCCGCTGCTGATGGGCGGTTGCGCGACCTTTCAGCCCCGACCAACCGTCGATGAGCTGCCGGCAGCCATCGCGCCGACCCCGTTCGCGACCGACAGGACGCCTGTTGGCCTGGTGCTATCCGGCGGTTCGGCGCGTGGCTATGCGCATATCGGCGTCATCAAGGTTCTTGAGGCGAATGGATTAATGCCCGACATCATTGTCGGCACCAGCGCCGGCAGCATCGTTGGTGCGCTATATGCATCCGGCCTGAATGCCGCTGAACTCGAGGCGGCGGTCAGCCAGCTTGATTCATCGGCATTCACCGATTTCGTCCTGCCGGGTGAGATGGGATTCGTGCGCGGCGAGAAACTGCATCGGTTCATCGATGCCCGCTCGAAACGGCATCACATCCAGGATTTCCCGATCCGCTTCGCCGCTGTGGCGACGGAATTGGCCACGGGCAAGGCGGTCGCGTTCAATGCCGGCGACGCAGGGCTTGCCGTGGTCGCGTCGAGCGCGGTACCCGGCGTGATTATCCCCGTGGCAATCGGCAGGCACCAATACGCGGACGGGCAGATCGCGAGTCCGCTCCCCGTGGCGGCCGCGCGCGCACTCGGCGCCCGAATCGTGATTGCGGTGGACGTGACGTATCCGCCGGAAGACGCATTCGTCTACAGTGCCATCGGCGTGTTGTTCCAGGCGTTCACGGTGTCCGTCCATCATTTGAAGGAGTACGAACAGGCCGGCGCCGATCTGGTCATCGTGCCGGCCATTGCGAAGACCCATGGCCAATACACGTTCAGTGACCGGCGGCGGCTGATCGACGCAGGCGAACAAGCGGCAACCCGCATGCTTCCGGCCATCCGCGCGGCATTCGCACGGTAGTCGCGGCCGGCCGCGATGTGCGTAGCCAACCGTGCCTGCCATCACCACCCAGTTCAACAAGGAGCCAACATGGAAAACCACGAAAACCATTCCCAACACCATCCTGCCCACGAAACGTCACCGGCGAGTTCCGCCTGGAAAGGCGCGATCCTGATGGTCGGCGTGATCATCGGTTTCTATCTGCTGCGTGAACACTGGGGGCACGCACTTGGCATCGCACCCTACCTGCTGTTGCTGGCATGCCCGCTGATGCATGTCTTCATGCATGGCGGGCATGGACATCATCGCGATCACCACGACGGAGCCCCACGCAAATGACAGGCTTGTCGGCAACTCGAAAAAAGCCGGGCCCTTGCCACGCAACCGCGATGCGGGCACAGTTCCCGCCCAGGAGAATTCGCCCATGACCACGCCAAAGCACCCGCACGATCATTCCACGCAGCACGACCACGCCGGGATGTCCGCTCATGAGCACGATCACTTGCACAAGCATGAGGATGCGGCACCTCCAGTCATAACGAATGACGACCAAACTGCGACCCCCGCGCCGGGCACGATCTATACGTGTCCGATGCACCCGGAGATTCGCCGCAACGAGCCGGGAAATTGTCCCAAATGCGGCATGACGCTGGAACCCGTGATGCCCACGCTTGATGAAGGCGAGAATCCCGAGCTCGCCGACTTTCAGCACCGCTTCTGGTGGACGCTGCCGCTGACCGTCGTATCGGTAGTCCTTGCCATGGCCGGCCATCGTCTTGGCTGGTTTCACGGCGCGCAGCAGAGCTGGGTTGAACTGGCGCTGACGACACCGGTCGTGCTCTGGGCAGGCTGGCCGTTCTTCGTTCGCGGTGTGCAGTCGGTATTGACGCGTAACCCGAACATGTGGACCCTCATCGGCTTGGGCACGGGTGCCGCCTATTCCTATAGTCTCGTCGCCACCATCACGCCCAACGTATTTCCGGCGACCTTCGTCGCCATGGGCCGCGTTCAGGTCTATTTCGAGGCGGCGGCGGTCATTGTCTCGTTAACCTTGCTCGGGCAGATCCTGGAACTAAAGGCGCGTTCGCAGACGTCCGCCGCCATTAAATCGCTGTTGGGCCTCGCGCCCAAAACCGCGCGCCGCATCAAGCCTGACCGCAGCGAAGACGACATTCCGCTCACGCACGTACACATCGGTGACCTGCTGCGTGTCCGGCCTGGTGAGAAGGTGCCCGTTGACGGCATCGTCACGGAAGGCAGTAGTGCAGTAAATGAGTCGATGCTTACCGGCGAGCCAATTCCGGTGATGAAGAAGGTGGGCGAAAAACTGATTGGCGCGACCATGAACACCAGCGGCAGCCTGGTGATGCGCGCGGAAAAAGTCGGTGCCGGGACCATGCTTTCGCAGATCGTGCAAATGGTCGCGCAGGCGCAACGTTCAAGGGCACCACTGCAGCGCGTGGCGGATACCGTGGCGGGGTATTTTGTGATGGTCGTCGTCGCCATCGCCGCTGCCACTTTTTTTGTCTGGGGCTTTGTCGGGCCGGAGCCGAGCTGGGTGTTCGGACTGATCAATGCCGTCGCCGTGCTAATCATCGCCTGCCCTTGCGCGCTGGGGCTGGCGACGCCGATGTCGATCATGGTCGCGACCGGCAAAGCGGCGACCAACGGGATCCTGTTTCGCGACGCCGCAGCGATCGAAAACTTCCGGCGCATCGATACCCTGATCGTCGACAAGACCGGCACATTGACGGAAGGCAAACCGGTGTTTGAACGGGCGATTGCCGCCAGCGGATTCGATGAGGCCGAGGTACTCCGTCTTGCGGCGAGCCTGGACCAAGGCAGCGAACATCCCCTCGCGCAGGCGGTGGTGGCGGCTGCACTGGCGCGCGGTCTCGCGCTGGACAAGGCCGAGGAATTTGAATCGGGAAGCGGCATCGGTGTCCGGGGCCGTGTCAGCGGCAAGAAACTGGCTTTGGGTAACGCCGCCCTGATGGCGGACATGAAGATAGATTTGAGCGGGCAGCTTAAAGAAGCGGACGCGCTGCGAAGCGACGGTGCAAGCGTCATGTTCCTCGGCGTCGATGGGGTGCTGGCCGGCATACTCTCTGTGTCGGATCCGGTGAAAGCCAGTACGGCGGAGGCACTGCAGCAATTGAAGGCCGCCGGCATTCGCGTGGTGATGGCGACAGGTGATGGCGTCACGACCGCCAAGGCAGTCGCCGCCAAACTCGGCATAGATGAAGTGCACGGCGAGGTCAAGCCAAAGGACAAGCTCGACCTGGTGGCAAAACTGCAAAGCGAGGGTGCCGTCGTCGCGATGGCCGGTGATGGCATCAACGATGCGCCCGCATTGGCGAAGGCCGATATCGGCATTGCGATGGGCACCGGCACCGATGTGGCGATGAACAGCGCAGCGGTCACGCTGATCAAGGGCGACTTGCGCGGTATCGCGCGCGCTCGCCTGCTATCCAACGCGACCATCCGAAACATGCGCCAGAACCTGGTGTTTGCGTTCGTCTATAACGCGCTCGGCGTGCCGCTGGCGGCTGGCGTGCTGTATCCCCTCACCGGATGGCTGCTCTCGCCGATGATCGCGGCCCTGGCGATGAGTTTGAGTTCGGCGTCGGTGGTGTTCAATGCATTGCGCTTGAATCGAACCGCCTGAATCGAAAATGAAACGCAAGCACTGGAGCGGTCGACAGGCCAAAAACGGCTGAAGAGGCGCGCCAAATGGCGTTGTACGCCATTGGGAACTTCTATTGATCCGGCGATTAAATATGTTGAATTTTGGTCAACTCTGTCTCCCCCCCGCGAAGGCGGGGGCCCAAGTTTCGCCGGGACAAAGTGCAGACTTGGGTCCCCGCCTTCGCGGGGAAAGGACAATTTTTCAACATATTTAATCGCCGGATCAATAAGAACCCCGTCGTCCCAGCGCAGGCTGGGAGGGGCTGGCCATATCGGGCCACCCAGTCCGATCCAAGTTCTTGAATAGTCGAACGGACTGGATTCGCTCCCACGGGCGGCCCTGCATGGCCACCCGGTTCAGCGAGCGCGATGCGGCACCTCGCGAATTCCCCGCTTCCCCCTTCGCTGGAATGACGAAATATTGAGGTTTCGAGAAGTTCCCTCGTGATGGAGGGCATTGTGCGGCAACGCACGGAGAGTGAAAAGGTTTGCAGGTATAAATAGATACCCTCGCGAACGGTGACGCGAAAGCTTCCTGCGAGCATTCCGGCCCTAAGGCGTGGCCCGCGCGTCACTGGAGAAATGATGAACGCCAACACCCGAAAGCTCCACGACTTGGGGCAACGCCTGTGGCTTGACAACATTACCCGCGAGTTGCTGACGAATGGCACGCTGGCGAGCTACATCGCGGAATTGTCGGTAACCGGGCTAACTTCGAACCCGACGATCTTTGAGCGCGCTATCGGCGCCGGTACCGCCTATGACGACGCGATCCAAAAACTGGACGACCGCGGTCTCGCGGGTGAGGAGCTATTCTTCGAACTTGCGCTGCAGGACCTGACGCAGGCAGCCGACCTGTTCCGGCCGATCCATGATGCAAGTGACGGAGCCGACGGCTGGGTTTCGCTCGAAGTCTCGCCGTTGCTCGCCAGCGATACGGCCAATACAATCAAGGCCGCCGCACAACTCCACTCGCGCGCGTTGCGCCCGAACCTCTTTATCAAGATTCCCGGCACGCCGGCGGGCATTCCCGCGATCGAGCAATCGATCTTCAATGGCATCCCGATTAACGTCACCTTGCTGTTCTCGCGGGAGCATTACATCGCCGCGGCGGAGGCCTATCTGCGCGGAATCGAGCGCCGGCTCGCGGCAGGCCTCGACCCGAGAATCGAATCCGTCGCCTCGCTGTTCGTCAGTCGATGGGACGTCGCGGTGAATCCGGAAATTTCGCCACAGTTCCACAACCGCCTCGGTATCGCTATCGCGATGCGGACCTACCAGGCTTATCGCGATTTGCTCGCATCCGAACGCTGGCAGAGACTCGCCGCCGCCGGCGCCCGGCCGCAGCGTTTGCTTTGGGCCAGCACCGGTACCAAGGATCCGGCGGCACCCGATACGCTATACGTTTCCGCGCTCGCGGCGCCGGACACGATCGACACCATTCCGGAGAAGACCCTGCGGGCATTTGCCGACCATGGCAGACTCGACGCTGCCTTGCCCGCCGATGGCGGCTATGCCGAAGTGGTCCTCGCGGAATTCAGGCGCGAGGGGGTTGACGACGAGGCGCTCGCCGCGCGACTGCAGCGCGAGGGCGTCGAGGCATTCGCCACCTCGTGGACGGCGTTGTTGTCGCGGATTGATGAAAAGCGTTCGCAATTGAAAACGGTGCGGTTTGCATGAACTCGCCGATCGTTGTCGCCTGCGTTTGGCTGACGGGCCCGCTGCCCGCGCATTCGGCATAGCCTGGGCTGCAAACGCCGATCACCCGTGAACACGACGACGACCCGTATTAGCCCTCTTGCCGGCAAACCGGCGCCGCGGGCATCGCTTGTCAACGTGGCCAAGCTTGTCACCGCGTATTTTGCGGACCAGCCCGACCCTTCGGTTCCCGCGCAGCGCGTTGCATTCGGCACGTCCGGGCACCGCGGCTCGTCGTTCGACGGCTCGTTCAACGAGTGGCATGTACTGGCGATCACACAGGCGATCTGCCAATACCGCAAAGGCCAGGGCATCGACGGGCCGCTGTTCCTCGGCATCGACACGCATGCCTTATCGGAGCCCGCGTGCGCGAGCGCACTCGAAGTGCTGGCAGCCAATGGCATCCACGTCATGCTCGCGAAGCGCAACGAATTCACGCCGACTCCGGCAATCTCGCACGCGATCCTCGCCCACAACCGCGGCCGCCGGGCCGGCCTGGCCGACGGCATCGTCGTGACGCCGTCGCACAATCCGCCGCGCGATGGCGGCATCAAATACAACCCGCCCAACGGAGGTCCGGCTGACGCGATCGTGACGGGCTGGATTGAAGCCACGGCCAACCAGTATCTTGAAAGTGGACTGCAGGGTGTGCAAAGAATTCCTCACGCGGCGGCGGTGCGCGCCACCACGGTCCACCACCACGACTTTCTCAACGCCTACGTGAGCGATCTCGGCAACGTGCTCGATATGGAGGCGATTCGGGGCGCCAAAATCGGCATGGGTGTGGACCCGCTCGGTGGCGCCGGCGTGCACTACTGGGCAGCGATCGCGGAGCGATATGAGCTTGATCTCACGCTGGTCAACGAGGAAGTCGATCAGACATTTCGATTCATGCCGGTCGATTGGGATGGCCAGATCCGCATGGATCCGTCATCACCCTTCGCCATGCGGAATTTGCTGGGCCTGAAGGATCGTTTCGACGTTGCGTTCGCCTGCGACACCGACCACGACCGGCATGGCATCGTCACCCGCAGCGCAGGATTGCTCCCGCCGAATCACTACCTGGCCGTCGCCATTCACTATCTGTTTCAGCATCGGCCAAAGTGGAGCGAGCAAGCCGCGGTCGGCAAGACCGTGGTGAGCACGCAGATGATCGACCGCATCGCCACAAAACTTGGCCGGAAGCTTGTCGAAGTACCGGTCGGCTTCAAGTGGTTCGTTGACGGCTTGTTCGATGGTTCGCTCGGCTTTGGCGGCGAAGAGAGCGCGGGTGCCACTTTTCTGCGCCTTGATGGCACGGTATGGACGACAGACAAGGATGGCATGGTCCCGGCACTGCTATCAGCGGAGATCACGGCGCGGATGGATCGCGATCCCGGCGAAATCTACCGCACGCTCACGCGCGAATTCGGCGAATGCCGCACTGAGCGAATCGATGCGCCCGCGACCCCGGAGCAAAAACGCATGCTCTCGCAACTCTCCCCGGAGCAGGTAATCCGCAAGGACCTGGCAGGCGAAAAAATCCTGAGCATCGTCAGCCACGCACCGGGCAATGGCGCGCCGATCGGCGGGATCAAAGTGATCGCCGAAAACGGCTGGTTCGCGGCGCGTCCTTCCGGCACGGAGAATATTTACAAAATCTATGTAGAGAGTTTTCGCGACGAACAACATTTGCGCCGCCTCGCGGATGACGCGCAGGCGATTGTCGACGCGGCGTTGGGCGCCGCTGCGCCGGGCGGCAAACATGCGGGGTTGCCGGTATGAATGCCGCCGAGAAAAGCATCCTGACGATCAATGGCGGCTCATCGAGTATCAAGTTCGCGTTGTTTGCCGCAAGCCGTTCAATTCCCCTGACACTCAAGGGGCAGATCGAGCGCATAGGAATGCCCGATACCGCCTTTTCCGTGCAGGGCGCCGATCAGATAGAGCATTTCGCGCGACCAGTCACTGCCAGGGACCACACGGCCGGTGTGGCACTCCTGATGGATTGGATCAAAGAGCAGGATTTCGCTGGCAATCTGGTTGCGGTCGGGCATCGCATCGTTCACGGCGGCCCGAATTACCATGAACCACAACGCCTGACGCTGGAACTGGTGGAGACGCTGCGGCGCCTTACCGCACTGGACCCGGAACATCTGCCGGAAGAAATAGCGCTGACTGAAGCGTTCCATCGCAGCTTCCCGCATCTGCCACAAGTAGCTTGCTTCGATACTGCGTTTCACCACAATCTGCCGCGCGTGGCGCGACTGTTGCCGATCCCGCGCCGGTATGAAGCCGAAGGTGTTCGCCGCTATGGCTTTCACGGACTCTCCTATGAGTTCCTGATGGCAGAGCTGGTCCGTATCGAAGGCTCCACCGCAGGCCGGGGCCGCATCACTCTTGCTCACCTCGGCAATGGCGCCAGCCTCGCGGCGGTGCGCGACGGCATGCCCATCGACACCAGCATGGGGTTCACGCCGGCATCGGGCGTACCGATGGGCACGCGTTCGGGCGACCTCGATCCCGGGCTGGCCGGGTACCTGGCGCGATCCGAAGGGCTGGATGCGATGCAGTTCAACGAAATGGTCAATACCCAATCCGGCATGCTCGGCGTTTCCGAAACAAGTGCCGACATGCGCGACTTGCTCAAATGTGAGGACAAAGACGAGCGAGCGGCGGAGGCGGTCGAGTTGTTCTGCTATCAGGTCAGGAAATGTATCGGCGCCTACGCGGCTGCGCTGGGCGGGTTGGACACGCTGGTATTTGCCGGAGGCATCGGCGAAAAATCCCCCGTCGTTCGCCAGCGCATTTGCGCCGGTCTCGGCTTTCTCGGCATCGAACTCGATCGTCCGCGAAATGAGGCGAATGACGATCAAATCTCAACGGATGGCGGGCGGGTCAAGGTTCGTGTCATGCGCACCAACGAAGAGCTGGTGATCGCGCGCTCGGTCTGCCGCATCCTCGGTATCGTGACAGAAAAACAGGAAAGCAAATGATGGATACAAAAGTGAAAATAAAGGCTCTCACGCCTGAGATGCTGGGCATGCTGGACGCCTATTGGCGTGCGGCAAACTTCCTCTCGGCTGCCAGACTCCAAAGGATCAACTCCTCTGCTCGACACGGTAGATCAGCACTACTCCTGCTTCTCCCGTATCGCGCTCGACGAGAGATCG
>JANNGY010000231.1:0-2176 GCA_031404095.1 Betaproteobacteria bacterium
TGCTTTCCGAATCGGGCAGCGACTTTCAGCGCGTCTGGCTGATGGTGCATTTCGGCTTGTTCCTGCTTTGGCAGCCGTTCATCAGTACCGAACGGGAATTAAAGGTGTTCGCGCTGTTTCTGCTGTTCGGCATCACCGGCGTCGTGCTGGTCAGCCTGGCGGGGTGGATGCTGGTCACCTGGCTCGCCATGCTCATCGCCCTCATGGGCGGCAAAGTTTTCACCTTGCAGGCGGCCCGGCGCAGCCGCTTCTATCTCGTCGCAGTTTTCTATTTATTCACTGTTCTCCTTATCTGGACGGTTCCGGTATCGTTGCTGGAGATCACCGCCATCCCGGCAGGCTTACGCGTGCTTGCCAGCATCTTCCTTCCACTGTCGTTACTGTTGATGGTCATCCTGCCGTTCCGTGCTGAAGACGAAAACACCACACAAGTATTCGATTTTTTCTACAGCCTGATCGTCTTTCAATTGGTCGTGGTGCTGGTACTCGGCAGCATCGCCGCCATGCGCGTGACGCAAAACCAGTACTTTCAGGCGGTGGTGCTGACCGTCCTGGCGTTTTCGGCCGCGCTCTTTATCCTGGCGGTGCTTTGGGGGCCACGAACCGGGTTCGGCGGGTTACGCACCTATTTCTCGCGCTATCTGATGAGCGTCGGCATGCCGTTCGAATTGTGGATGCGGCGCATCGCCGAACTCTCGGAGGTAGAGCTGAGCTCGGCGCGCTTCCTGCGAAACACGCTGGAGGAGATCGAAAAATTCCCCTGGATCATCGGCTGTGTATGGGATTCTCCCGACGGCCCCGGACAGTACGGGGCAAAAACCGGATTTGAATCGCGCTTTCGATACCACGACCTGGAGATAACTTTTTATACCGAGATTCACATGTCGCCGGCGATGTTCCTGCACTTGCGCTTGCTGGCGCAGGTGGTCGGAGAGTTTTATGAAGGCAAGCGGCGCGAACAAGTGCTGAAGCAAAACGCGTACATGCAGGCCGTGCACGAAACCGGCGCGCGACTGACGCACGACATGAAAAACCTGCTGCAGTCGCTGTATGCCCTGACCTCGGCCGGCACCGACAAGTCACAGGACGAAAGGCGCAAGAAATCAGACTATGAGGCCATGCTTGAGCGGCAATTGCCACAGTTGGCCAAACGGTTGCAGTCCACATTGGACAAGCTGCAAAATCCGGCTCTCGGTGCAGTTAACGTCATTCTGAGCGCGGACGACTGGTGGCAGGATGTACTCGCCCGCCATGCCGGCGACGATATTACCTTCGTTGCCCGATCCGCACTCGACGCGGTGATCCCCGCCAACCTGTTCGACACAGTGCTTGAGAATTGCCTGGAAAATGCCCGAAAGAAAAGGGTATCGGAGCCGTCAATCAGGATTGCGGTGAAATTTTCCACTGAAGGCGGCAAACCAACGCTTTCAGTCACCGACACCGGCAGCGCCATTCCGAGTGGCGCAGTGGAAGGATTGTTTCGCGCACCCGTTGCGAACTCACGACGCGGCGGATATGGCATTGGGCTCTATCAGGCATTCCAGCAAGCCGACCTAGCCGGGTATGGCCTGTCGCTGTCGTGCAACCAGGCCGGGGAAGTTCGGTTTGCGTTGCGGAAGAATACGTAGCGCAAAGTCGTAGAACCAGCGCCCATGCGGCTTTCCAAGCCTTTTCGGCCTGAGAGGCGCGCGGGTGCTGGGGTTTAATTTTCTGCGCGCGTTAGGGCAATTTCCCGGCGACTTGCATGCTGTTGACTAGTACGTTCAGAGAAATCCAGTTAACCATATCATCGAACTCATTTGCCGGCCCTGAGGTCGGCGTATGCGACACAAACGCAAACGTTTGAACCGCCGTGGTCTTCGCGTTGAATACTTCATCCGTTCCGGTACCGCCTGTTGGCGCATTTGCGCCAAGCGAATATATGACTGCGGGCGTCTTGTCCGTCAACCTTACCGCGGTGCCGCATGCGTTTGGTACGGCAGCGGATGTCGCCGTGGGCAACGGGACCGTCGTCGGTGCCGATTGGCACACGAACAGAAATTTCGTTCCCGCAGCCGCAAGGTCCGTCGTCGTTGCGGTCTTCATGCCATCGGTTTTGGTAAACGGATACGTCACCGGCGTCGTCGTACCTACGGTAACAATGTCCGATCCCCAAACCGCGTACCGGATTCGATTT
>JANNGY010000232.1:0-4330 GCA_031404095.1 Betaproteobacteria bacterium
CGTATCGACGCCTATCTCAAGGAAGGCGAAGTGGTGTGCATCTTTCCCGAGGGACGCATCACCGACAATGGCGACCTCTATCCCTTCAAGAAAGGTATCACCCGCATCATCGAACGCACGCCCGTACCGGTGATCCCGATGGCGTTGCGCGGACTCTGGGGCAGCTTTTTTTCGCGCTGGGGTGGTACGGCAATGCGTTATCCGCGCGGCTTTTTTTCGAGGATAGCGTTGGCCGTCAATGCGCCGTGGTCGCCTGCGGCGGTGACGCCAGAGGGCTTGCAGGCGAAGGTGGCGGAGATGCGTGGGGACTGGAAGTAATTGGTAGGCAAACTCAACCATTGGCGAGGCGTTCGGGCCGAAAGGAAGCCAGGAGCCGCACCAGTGCTTGAGTTTGCAGTTGTAAGTGGCACCCTTTGTGGTGTGACCCGCCTCGAGCCAATCCGGTCGCCAAGTGCCCCATGTTAGACTCGACGCTACTCAATTCCACGCCAATTCACCATGTCAGGCAGCACCCTCGGCAAACTTTTCACGGTCACCAATTTCGGCGAGTCGCATGGCCCGGCCATCGGTTGCGTGGTCGACGGTTGTCCACCCGGCATGTTGTTGTCCGCGGCCGACATTCAGCGTGACCTCGATCGCCGCAAGCCCGGCACCTCGCGCCACGTTACGCAGCGCCGGGAAGATGATCTGGTGGAAATTCTCTCGGGTATTTTCGACGGCAAGACCACCGGTACGCCGATCGCGTTGTTGATTCGAAACGAAGACCCGCGCAGCAAGGACTACGGCAATATCGCCGAGAGTTTCCGGCCCGGCCACGCCGACTACACCTATTTGCAAAAGTACGGTATTCGCGATCATCGCGGCGGCGGGCGTTCGTCGGCACGCCTGACCGCACCGACGGTCGCGGCAGGCGCGATCGCAAAAAAATGGCTGGGCGAAAAATATGGTGTGGTGGTTCGCGGCTACCTGGCACAGCTCGGTGTAAATCGCATCGTGTTCGAATCGTGGGACGCGGTGAATGACAATCCTTTTTTCTCGCCCAATGCCGGCATGGTTGCTGAGTTGGAAACCTATATGGACAAGTTGCGCAAGTCCGGCGAAAGCTGCGGCGCCCGTATCAACGTGGTTGCCAGTGGCGTGCCGGTGGGGTGGGGTGATCCGGTGTATGACCGGCTCGATGCCGCGATTGCCTTTGCGATGATGGGCATCAATGCGGTGAAGGGTGTCGAGATTGGTGCGGGCTTTGCCAGCATTGAACAGCCCGGTACCGTGCATTCGGATGAAATGACGCCGGTTGGATTCTTGTCCAACAACGCCGGCGGCGTTCTCGGCGGTATTTCCACCGGACAGGATGTGATCGTCTCGATCGCGATCAAGCCGACGTCTTCCATCCGGTTGGATCGCCGGACCATCGACAAGGCAGGCAATCCGGTGGTCATCAACACCCACGGCCGCCATGATCCCTGCGTGGGTATTCGCGCCACGCCGATTGCCGAAGCGATGCTGGCGCTGGTGCTGATGGACCGCGCATTGATTCATCGCGCCCAGAATGGCGACGTGGCGGTGGATACTCCGCGGGTGCCGGCCGCGGTCAGCGCAGAAGCGAAGGCACGGTGGCCGTCGACGAAAGCGCCGGCACAAACGGATGATCCCGACCCCAGCGAAGCGTGAGTGTCTGCCGCGCGCTATGTCGTGAGTTGTAGACCCGGTTTTTTCGCGGTCAGCCCCATGGGATCTTCCGCTCCCGCCGTCCCGCAAAACGGGGTGCATGCGCCATGACGCCGATGAGCCCGGCATTCCGGCAGTCCAATTTCTACTTCTGGTACTTCGCCTTCGTCGGGATATTTGGCACCTACTTCGCGTTGTACCTTCAATCACAGGGTCTGGCGGCGGCAGAGATTGCGTTTCTCATGTCCCTGCAGCAGGTGGTGCGCATTGTCACGCCGTTCCTGTGGGGATGGCTGGCCGATCACCTGCGCCGGCGTACGGCCGTCATTCGCGGCACGATGCTGCTCGCGGTTGCTGCGTTCCCGATGCTCTTCCTGGTCAGCGGCGCCGGCGAGATGGCCGCGATATTTGTCATCCTGTTTTCGCTCTGGTCAGCCGCGCTGCCGTTGTTTGAAGCGTGCGTGATCGCCTCAGTGGGTGGCGATTCCGGCCGCTACGGCCGCATCCGCCTGTGGGGTTCGGTTGGCTTCGTGGTAACCGTCCTGTTGGTCGGCTGGGCTCTGGACCACCTGCCGATCCGGTCGCTGTTATGGATGGTGCTGGCGATGCTGTCGATGGCGGCATTGTCATCATTGGCGCTTCCCGAACAGCGACCCGGTGTCGCTCAGGCGATCCGACGTGACTCCATCTGGCCGATCCTTCGGCGGCCGGAAGTGGTGGCGCTGTTCGTGGCCTGTTTCCTGATGATGGCGTCGCAGAGCGCCAACTTTGTGTTCTATTCAATTTACATGGTGGAAAACGGCCACAGCAAGTCAACCGTCGGCATGCTATGGTCCATCGGCGTCGTCGCCGAGATCGCGATCTTCATCACGCTCCCTCGACTCATATCGCGATTTACGGCATTTGTCCTGTTTTCGTTCAGCTTTGCGGTGACGACGGTGCGCTACCTGCTGGTCGGCTGGTTTCCCGAATCGCTGGGGGTACAGGTGTTTGCGCAATCGCTGCATGCGTTTACCTTCGGTACCTGGCATGCCGCCGCCATGGCCTTGCTTCACCAATTCTTTCCGGCGCCGTTCGGCACGCGCGCGCAGGCTATGTATACGAGTTTCTCATTTGGTGTCGGTGGCGCCGCAGGTGGAGTTATCGCCGGGTTGGCATGGGATTCAATCGGCGCGGCGTGGACCTTCACGGCGATGTCGGCACTGGCGCTCCTCGGCTGGGGAATTTCACTTCGTTGTGTGCAGCCGGCTGCATCAACGATGCCGCGATAATTGCCGCGCTGAATGTCGATTCGCCATTTTGGTGCGCCGCACAAAATCAGTGCCGCTTGTATAATCAACAGTCCGACATTCGCGATCGCCGATCATCATGCCGCAGACGCTTTACGACAAATTGTGGACTGCCCATCTGGTGCATGAGGAGCCGGATGCAACGGCATTGATTTACATTGACCGGCACCTGGTTCATGAGGTCACCAGTCCGCAGGCTTTCGAAGGTCTGGAAATCAATGGCCGCAAGCCGTGGCGCGTGAAGTCCATTGTCGCCACCGCGGATCACAACGTGCCGACGACCTCGCGCAAGGAAGGCATCGCCGATCCGATATCGCGTCTGCAGGTTGAGACTCTGGACCGGAACATCGAGAAATTCGGCGTGGCGGATTATTTCGGCATGAACGATTTGCGCCAGGGCATCGTACATGTCATTGGCCCGGAACAGGGCGCGACGCTGCCGGGCATGACTGTCGTCTGCGGGGATTCGCATACCTCCACGCACGGCGCGTTTGCCGCATTGGCATTCGGCATCGGCACCAGCGAGGTGGAACATGTCATGGCCACCCAGTGCCTGGTGACGAAAAAATCAAAGTCGCTATTGATCCGCGTGGAAGGCAAGGTCGGACGTGGGGTGACAGCCAAGGACATCGCGCTTGCCATGATCGGCCGGATCGGCACTGCCGGCGGGACCGGTTGCGCCATTGAGTTTGCCGGATCGGCGATACGCGCACTCTCCATTGAGGGCCGCATGACCGTCTGCAACATGGCGATCGAAGCCGGCGCGCGCGCCGGCATGATTGCCGCCGATGACAAGACCATCGACTACCTGCGCGGACGGCCATTTGCACCGAAGGGGGAAATGTTCGAACAGGCAGCTGCCTACTGGCGTACCTTGAAGACCGACGATGGCGCATTGTTTGATCGCACGGTCGACATGGACGCTGTGCGCATTACGCCGCAAGTCACCTGGGGCACGTCGCCGGAAATGGTCACCAGCATTGAGGGCAAGGTGCCGGTTCCGTCGCAGGAAAGTGATCCGGTGAAGCGCGAATCGATGGAGCGGGCACTGCAGTACATGGGTCTCAATCCGGGCACACCGATCAGCGAGATCAGGATCGACAAGGTATTCATCGGCAGTTGCACCAATTCACGCATTGAGGACCTGCGTGCCGCGGCCGGCATCGTCAAGGGCCGTCACATCGCTGCCAACGTCAAGCTGGCGATGGTGGTGCCGGGCTCGGGACTGGTGAAGCGGCAGGCCGAGGCCGAAGGGCTCGATCGCGTTTTCGTGGCAGCAGGATTTGAATGGCGGGAGCCGGGCTGCTCGATGTGTCTGGGCATGAACGAGGACCGGCTTGAGCCCGGCGAACGCTGCGCATCGACGTCCAACC
>JANNGY010000233.1:0-7725 GCA_031404095.1 Betaproteobacteria bacterium
AAGGCGTCGCGAACATCTGCGCGAATGAGAACTGCGAAATAACGATCCCGTCTTGGGGTCAAATACACTGGCATACCCAGGTCACCCTTCCGCGCACTACCCCGCGCGGCTCTCCAGCCACTGCCGGCCCGCAGGAGTGGCCATCACCACGATGACATCGCCCGGCCGGACGATGCGGCTGGGCGCCGGATTGAAGACCGTCTCGCGCCCGCCGGGCCTCACGGCCAGCACGATGTATTCGGGATTGGGCGGTGCAATGGTTTCGATGCTGGCGGGCGCGCCTTCAGCCACCGTCACCTGCTCGACGCGCACGTTGTCGTCGGAGCGCAGCATCTCGTCGAGAAAAGAAACCACCTGCGGACGGATCATGCTGGAGACGATGCGCATGCCGCCGGTGAAATCGGGCGAGACGATCGCGTCCGCGCCGACCCGTTCCATCTTGGAAAAGTAGTTCACCTCATGGCAGCGCGCCACCACGCGGCAGGCGGGATTCAACTGCTTGGAAGATAGCGTGATGACGAGGTTGCGGCTGTCGTCGCCGGTCACCGCGAATACGCCGGCCGCGCTGCGGATACCCAGTTGCTCGAGCAGTTCGTCCTCGGTGCCGTCACCGACGACGTACATGGCATTGGCATGGCGCGCCGCGTGTGCCGCGGTCTGCGCGGGATCGATGTCCACGACCACGTAGGGCCGCCCGGTCTTGTCGAGTTCGTGCGCGACATTGGCGCCCACCCGGCCGGCGCCGCAAACGATGTAGTGTCCCGAGAGCAGTGCAATGCGTTTGAACATTTTTCGCCTCCGTAGTGCGTCGTTCATTTCGCCGGCAACGATGAATGCCGTCAGGGTTGAAAAAATATAAGTGGTGACACCGATGCCGGCAAACGCAATCAGCATCGTAAAGATGCGCGGGCCCGGCCGGCCGGTCATGTCGACGATTTCGCCAAAGCCGATGGTGGCAATGGTGATGAAGGTCATGTAGAGCGCATCGACCAGGGTGGTGGCGGGGCTGCCGATGAGCAGATAGCCGATCGTGCCGATCGCCAGCGTGATGACCAGGGCGACGGATGGCCCGACGAATCGGCGGTAGACACGCGCAATGGTCAGTTCGGGCATGGTGCGACAGTCATATTGGATGAAGAAATGAACGCAATGAACATAGGGGAACTTCTCGAAACCTCAATACTTCGTCGTTCCGGCGAACCGCTCCAAAGGCGGCGCCGGGCCGGAATCCAGTCCTACGTACAATCAAACACTTGGATGGACTGGGTCCCAGCCTGACGCTGGGACGACGAAGTTAATAGTGGTTCCCACATAGCAAACTCAAGCACTGGTGAGGCTCTCCATGTCTTTTTGCCGCGAACGCCGCACCAGTGCTTGAGTTTGCCAATTTGGCACTTCTAAAATCCTGTCATTCCCGCGCATGCGGGAATCCATTCTTCGTAAAACATCGATGTGCGTAGAAAAATGGATCCCCGCATGCGCGGGGATGACAGGACTTTGAGGTGACGGGATGTTGCCAATTCGCAAGTCTTAAAAGCGTTGCCCATTCGCAACCGCTTGCACAAAGGAATCCCAGGCACGGCAAATGCGACACGAAGGGCCATCTGTCAACTTTGCCTGTCGCGCACCATGCGCCTTTGCGATGGATCAAGCGGCGTTCAATTCGCGCGCCTGGAAGTTAACGGGTCATGGTTCGATCGTTCGCCGGCACTGGCAGGTCATTCGCGAGTTCACACCCTCGCGGCGAACCAGCGCGCCACTTCCAGCAGCGCGCGCACTCCCCCGCTGACCATCAGGGCGACACCGACCGATAACGCCACCGAGATCAACGCCTCACGACGGCCGATCGTCCGGGTCATCACGGCGAAGGTGGACACGCAGGGAATGTAGAACGTCAGGAACAGCAGCAGGGTCATGATCTGCACCCAGTCGAGTATGGTGCCGACGTCGAACGTGCCGAGCGCCTGGTAGATCATCAGCAACGACAACTCCTTGCGCAAAACGCCAAACAGGATAGGCACCCCGAGCACCAGCGGCAGCCCCAGCCACCAGACCGTCACCGGCGTGAGCAAGGTGTTGATGAATCGGTCCGCGCCAACGTGGTTCAGCAGCGCCAGCACCACGCTGCCGCCGACCAGCAGCGGCGCCACAATAGTCAGCACGTCGCGGGTACGCTCCCAGGTTTCCGCGAGCATCGTGCGAATGTGCGGCATTGCGTAGCGGGGAATTTCCTGAATCTGCCCCGGACCGAGCTGGCGGTGTTGGCGCGCCAGGATTCGTCCCATGACGGCAATCAGCACGACCGTCATCGCGAAGATCGCCAATACGCCGGCGGCGCCAAGATATTTTCCCGCCAGCGCGAGGATGATGGCCGAGCGCGCGGAGCACGGCACAAAGGTGATGAGCGCGGAGGCGATCACGCGCTCGCGGCCGCTGGTGGCCCTGGCCACGCTGGAAATCGCCGGGACATTGCAGCCGAGGCCGGTGAGGAACGTGACCGCCACGCCGCCGTGCAGGCCAATGTGGTGGAAAGCGCGGTCAACGACGAACGCGATTCGTTGCATGATGCCGGCCTGCTCGAGGGCAACCAGCAGCATCACCAGCGGAATCATGTACGGCACGACGATGCCGGTCAGTCCGATCAGGCCATCCGCCACCGCGCGGGCGACGACTTCGCCGGTGGACGCCGGCTGCCAGGCGGCGATGGCCTCGGCCAGGCGTGCGGTGGTCATCTGGTCCAGCCAGCCGCTGACCTGAAACACCACAAACAGCACGGCAGCGAACACCAGCAGCGAACCGATCAGCCCGCCTTGCGGATGCAGGAACACTTCGTCCAGCCAGTATCGCCAGCCACGCCCCTCATGCGGCGCGCCAAGGCGCGATCCGCCCTCAAACAGTACCGCCGCGCGGTGATGGCGATCGGCGTGCAGTTCGTCGGCGAGCGACCGCGGCAGCGCGTGCGAGGCTGCGTCGCGCAGGCGAAGCAGTTCCGGCAGCAGATGTGAAAAATGGTGGCCGAGTTCATCCTCGATGTAGCGGTTTCCAGCGGCAAACTGCGTCAGCAGGAAAGCCGGCGGCACGCGGAACGCCGCGGCGATCTCCGGACGGTCCAGCGCCGCCGCAAGGGGCGTCAGGCTCTCCAGGATGTGCCGGCCGGGCAGTTGCGGCAACGGCAGGACCTGGTCGCGATGCGCATCCACCGCCGCCGCAAACAAAGCGGCAATGCCTTGGCCCATGGTGGCGACGGTCGAGATGACCGGCATGCCCAGCAGCGCGCTCAATGCCTTGACATTGATGTGCAGGCCCTTCTTCCACGCTTGGTCGCTCATGTTGAGCGCGATCACCATCGGCCGACCAAGCTTGCTCAATTCAAGCGTCAGCGTAAGATCGCGCTCGAGGCGCGTGGCATCGACCACCTGGATCAGCACGTCGGGCGGCGCGAATGGCGCCGGCGGCGCGCCGGATTCATGCGCGGAAACCGGCGGCCGCACGTCACCCCACAGCAAGTACTTGAGCGCGGCGACATCCTCCTGCGCCATGTCGAGCAGCGACGGGATGCTCGGCAGATCGATCACGCTGGCCTCGTCGAGGCCGATCTGCACCGTGCACTCGCCGTAGCTGCGCTCGGTGCCCGCCAGCTTGCCGGTGGTCGGCGCGGTGCTGGCCACCGCATTGAAAAGCGTGCTTTTGCCGGCGTTGGGCATGCCGACCAGCGCAATCCGCAACCGCCGCGCGCCACGCAATAGCGGCGTGCGCAACGCGACCGTGGCGCTCAGAAAAACTCCACGTCGGAAATCTTTTCCTTGGCCACCAGCAGACCGCCGGCAATCAGCGAATCGTAATTGGCCACCTGATTGCGGCCCTGCTCCTTTGCCCAGTAGAGCGCGGCGTCGGCACGCTCCAGAATCACCGAGGGCTGGTCATCGAGGCGGATGCGCACGTAGCCGATGCTGACGGTGATGCGGCCGGCCTGGGGGAATTCAAACGTGGCCACGCGTTCGCGAAAGCGCTCGAAGGCGGTGTGCGCGTTGCATTCCTCGGTCGGTTTCAGCAGCATGACGAACTCTTCCCCGCCGAATCGAAACAGCTTGTCGTGCGCGCGAAACGAGGTTTTCATCAGCGTCGCGATCAGCAGCAGCATTTCATCGCCGATGCTGTGACCGAAATTATCGTTGACACTCTTGAAATGGTCGACATCGAGCACGCCCAGCCAGTGATCGAGCGGCTGCGGATGCTGGCTGCGGCGGCGCGGCAGGTGCAGCGCCTTGACGCGGCTGTCATCGCCACCGGCCAGATTGTGCAGGATGCGCATCAGGTACTGGTCGAAAGTCTTGCGATTGAGCAGCCCGGTCAGGGTGTCGATTTCGCTGTAGTCCAGCAGCGACAGCATGTTGGTGAATATTGCCAGAAGGTGTTCGGCGATCGCCAGCCGCTCGCCATCGAGCGGCCTTCCCGCAATGGCCACAAAGCCAAACGAGCCGCCGTTCGACCGGAGAATTGGAAACACGGTGCTGTCGCCATCGGATTGCCGCAGGCCGCTGCGAAGGCAGGCTTCAAGCAACGGATAGTAATCGATGGAAACCATATCGGCCGGAATCGACAGGCCATCGTCATGAACGTGCGGCCCGGTGTCGTCTACGACGGCGGCCGGCCACACGAAGGTCTCGCCCGGCGCCTGCAACAGATTGTGAACCACCACCCGGCTCGACCCGAGCAGGTCGCGCAGCGCCTCGGCCAACGCGATCTTGAGCTGCGGGCGATCACGTTCGCGGGTGATGCGCTCGATGTGCGTGAGGGTGGTGTTCATGGCTTGCCCGCGCCGGCGGCGAGAAAATCGGTCGCGATCTGCTCGCCGCTTACCGGCCGGCCCAGGTGAAAGCCCTGCGCTTCATCACAGCCCAGATCACGCAGCATTCGCAACTGCGCTTCGGTTTCAATGCCTTCGCCGACGACGCGAAAGCCGAGGCCGTGTGCCAGGCCGACGATCGCGCTCACGATCGCCTTGTCGTGCCGGCTGCCGGTGATGTCGCTGACGAACGACCGGTCGATCTTGATGCCGCTCAGGTGAAGCAGTTTCACGTAGCTGAGCGAGGAGTAGCCGACACCGAAGTCGTCGAGCATAATGCTGCTGCCGTTGGTCGTTATCTGTTCCAGCACCTTGCGCGAAGCTTCCGGCCGCGCGATCAGCATGGTCTCGGTCACCTCCAGTTCCAGCATGCCCGGTTGAACCCCGCGCGCCCGTGCGCAGGCCGTCAGCATTCCGGGAAGGCCGGCGGTAATCTGCCGTGCCGAGAGATTCACCGCGATCGGCACTGCCGGCAATCCCGCCTGGCGCCAGCGCGCGATCTGTGCGCATGCCTCGCCGACCGCCCATTGCCCCAGTTCGCAAATCAGCTCAGACTCTTCCGCCACCGAGATGAACTGCGTCGGCGCAACGATTCCCAGCCTGGGGTGCGTCCAGCGGGCCAGTGCCTCGACGCCGGTAATCCCATGCGTTCGCACGTTGAATTTCGGCTGGTAGACCAGGCTGAGCTCCTGCTTCGCAATACTCTCGCGCAAGCTCGATTCCATGTCCAGGCGGTCGCGAACACGCTCGCTCATGCCTTCGGTGAACAGGTGAAAGCGGGCACGCCCTTCGCTCTTCGCCACATCAGCCGCCGTGTCGGCGTACAGCAGCAGGGTCTCGGCGTCCTCGCTGTTATCGGGAAAAATGCTGACCCCCACGCTGCAAGTGATTCGCAGCGCGCGGCCGTCGATGACGAACGGCTGCTCGAATGCCGCCATCACCTTGCCGGCAAGGCGTTCCGCATCGGCTGCACCGGCCAGCAAATCCGCAATCAACAGCAATTCGTCACCGCCGATGCGCGCCAGCGTGTTGTCTCCCTCCACCAGGGACTCAAGACGGCTGCACGCTTCGCGCAGCACGGCATCGCCCGAGACGCGACCCACCGTGTCGTTGTTCGCTTTGAAGCGATCGAGGTCAATATGCAGGACCGCGGCGGCCGCGCCCGCCTGCCGTGCCCGGTCAAGCGAGCGCTGCAGGCGATCGAGCGCCAGCACCCGGTTGGGCAGCCCCGTCAGGGCGTCCCGCGTCAACAGGAATTCGGCGCGGCGCACGGCCGCGCGATGGGCGGTGATGTCGGTGGCAGTGATCACCAGGCATTTCACGCCGTCCATGTCGAACAGTTCCGCCGCCAGCAGCACTTCAATCCACTCACCCGACTGCTTGCGCTGGCGTGTGTCGAAGCCGCGCACCGCCTTGCCACCCTGGAACGCTTCTATGAAACGCTCTCGATCACGGCTGCTTCCCCAGATGCCAAGCTCAAGCGAGGTGCGGCCAATGACGACCTCGCGGCGGTAGCCGAACATAGTGAGAAAGGCGTCGTTCACTTCCAGGTAAGTGCCGTCGTCGAATCGAGAGACAACGATGGCGTTCTGGCTGGAGCGAAAAATCTTCTGAATGCGATCTTCCGACCTTTGCAGCGCGCCACTCAGGCTGCGCTCGCGCGCGAACGAGGCACGCAGCGCCTGCATCAGTACCCTTCCGCCGACCGCGCTGGCGCCGATGATGATCCACAAATTGATCAGGTTGCGAAGTTCCGGCGGCGGCCCCAGTTGCCCGGGCAGCGCGCCGTTCAACTCCGCCACCCCCAGCGCGGTAGTGGCTGCCAGCACGCAAAGGGCGAGGCCCCAGTAGGCGCGCGCTCCCAGGAACACGCAACCCAGGAACAGCACCGCGGGAAAGCCGGCGATGCCGTAGTCGCGCGTGCCATGGCCAACCCACAAAAACGCCGTCAGGGCGAAGGCCAGCGCATAGAACGCGATCGCTGCGGCCAACTGGATCTGGCCACGCGCGGCCAGGCGCCATGCGCAGAACGACGCCAGGGACGCGGCCAGGCTGGCGGCGCCGGTGACGGGTTTCCCGGTGAACAGATTCAGGAGTGCGGCGAGACCGAGGGCAATCGCCATGGTCGCGACAATGGTCCGCAACGGTGCGGCGAATGCGGCCTGCGCGGAAATGTTGTCGGGATTGGTCGATGCGGACATGCGGCGCCTTTGGGCATCCGCGTTCGCGCGGTTCGCCACGCGGATTGACCTTGGAATGTACCTTACATCAATTCAGGCAGGCAAATGCCCTGCGCACACGGCCGTGGCTCGAAACCTTCACAACGCGATCTATAAACGAAAAATCAGATGAATGTTAACGCGTGCGCACGCCAGGCGGCAATCCCAGGCGCGCCGCGCGGCCGATTTTTGCTGCCGCTGAATGGCTCGCTGCCTGAACATCCTCAAGTAACAAGAATTGTGTGAAATTTCTTGCAAATGACCGTACAGTTGCGTCCAGCACAAGAAGGCGGGCCAACCACCTGCCTGTCCTGCGCCAGTTGATTGCCGATGTGGCAAAGACCGTCGGCACGCGGTTTTAAGTGCCGAATCACGAACAGCACGAAATCTTGGAGGGAAAGTGAAGTCTCGATGTTTTGACGCACAGCGCGCTTTTTCGCTGCCTGAGGTTTTGATCGCGGTGGCAATTATCGGCATCCTGGCCGCCATCGCCGTACCGAGCTATTTCAAATACATCGAGAAGGCGCGGGTTGCACAGGCGGTAGTCGATATTGCGGGCATGTCCGGATTGATCGTGAAGTATATGGACGACAACAACTACGAGCCGCCCGACAGCCTGGCGACCGTGCGGATGGCGGACCGGATCGATCCCTGGGGGCG
>JANNGY010000234.1:0-3452 GCA_031404095.1 Betaproteobacteria bacterium
GCTCGGGTTGACGCTGCTCGGCGCCCTGCTGTCGATCGTCGGCAGCGTGATGACGGCGCGCAGCATCGCGCGGCCGATCGTCGCGCTGGCCGGTTTCGCGTGTGGTGGGAAGGCATGACCCGGGAGGCGCCGGCACAGCTGACCGACTGGCAGGGCAACGCCTGGACGCCCGGTTGCGGCCGCGTTGCCGCACACCCGAATTCGCGTTTCACCGCGGCGGCAACAAGTTGCCCCTCGCTCGATCCGGAATGGGACAATCCCGAGGGCGTGCCTATTTCAGCGATGATCTTCGGCGGTCGCCGCTCGACCACCGTGCCGCTGGTGACCGAGGCCAACAACTGGAACGAAGGCGTGTACATGGCCGCCACACTCGGTTCGGAAACCACCGCCGCGATCACCGGGCAGGTGGGCGTGGTGCGCCGCGATCCGTTCGCGATGATTGCCTTCTGCGGCTACAACATGGCCGACTACTTTGGCCATTGGATCGACATCGGCACAAAGGTCGGTAACGGCGCGCCGAAACTCTATTGCGTGAACTGGTTCCGCAAAAATGAACACGGTAAATTCGTCTGGCCCGGCTTCGGCGACAACATGCGCGTGCTGAAATGGATCATTGAGCGCGTCGAAGGCACGGCGCCGGCCACACCCACGTTGCTCGGCAACACTCCCGACTACCGTCATCTCGACTGGACCGGCCTGGCATTCCCGGCGGAATCCTATGCGGCGATCAGCGCGGTCAACCAGCCGGAATGGCAGCAGGAACTGAAACTGCATGACGAACTGCTCAAAAAGCTGGCGCACGGCTTGCCCACGGTACTCGAGGCGCGGCGCAACGCGCTGCGGGCAGCGCTTGCCGTTTAGGGGCTTGTCGGACTCAGAGAATCGAAGCGATAAACCGCCATATTCCGCCTCCTATCGCCCGTCATCCCAGCGCAGGCTGGGATCCAGTCCGCCGTATTCTTCAGATCTTGGAATGGACTGGGTCCCAGCCTGCGCTGGGACGACGAATCTACTTTCTGTCTAAGTTAGTGCTAGGTGCCGGGCCGGATATCTTCCCGGGATCCACGCGTCGCGTCGCGCGCGAAGTAACTACCTGGACGGCGCCACTGACGGTGGCACATCCGGCTCGATTGGTGCGATAGGCGCCATCGGCGGCTCTACCCGCCCGGGCAGCCCTGGCGGCCGGGGAGGCACGGGCAGCGGCGGCCCCTTGTGGGCAGGATCACATGCGCCCGGCACTCTGCGCATGGTACGGGTGATCGAGATTCCCCCTTTTTCCGGGATGTTGACCACCACCTGGCTGCCGAAACTGCCGTCCGCCTCCTTGCGCGTCGCGACTTCGGCCGACATGCCATCGTTGCACGCGTACTTGGTCTGCTGGCGCGACGGCTCGGTGCGTTTGTCGCTCAGCCAGCACTTGTCCTTCAGGTCGGCCGGCAATTGGGCGTCCGCGGCACTATTGACGCCGACGGTGCCGCGCGCATAGCAAATCATCTGCTGTTGCCGGTCTCGTTTGGCGGGCTCGCGATCGCGCAAGCCATAGAATTCCTGGACGACGGTGACGTTCCAGAGTTCGCCGCCGCCAGCCGGCACGACAATCACCGGCGATGAGACCTCGCTCTTGGGCGCTTGTGCAACCGCCGACGCGGCCATTGACAACACGGAAGCAAGCGCAAGCACCATGCCGCGCCTCGCGGCGCGCTGCCTGCGCCGAAGTCCGCA
Source organism: Betaproteobacteria bacterium (assembly GCA_031404095.1). Classification (GTDB taxonomy): domain Bacteria; phylum Pseudomonadota; class Gammaproteobacteria; order Burkholderiales; family Usitatibacteraceae; genus UKL13-2. The sequence continues at coordinate 1,723 of JANNGY010000234.1, forward strand.
CGGAAACAGCCGCGTTCTATTTCTTTTCACAGGTATCGGCAATGCGTTTGCCTTCGGTCTGCATCTTCATGCTGCCCCGCGGCGAGTTCATCATCATGTCCATCCTGTAGGCGTCCTTGCCGTTGTGCGTAATGGTTCCTTCGCCGGTCGTGCCGTCGACGCACTTCATTTTCCACGCGGTGGTATTGCCCGACACCTTCACATCGGTCTGCTCGCAGCGCCGCTCGCCCTTTTCAGCCGGATCGCGCTGCTCGTTCCACTTTTTTTCGCCGGGCTTGATGCACTGCGTGGTGACGCGATTGCCCATCTGTGCCGCCATCTCCGGCGGCATGCCCGGCATGTCCATCTTGACCCGCATCTCCCACAAGCCGCCGGGCATTTCCTTGGCCTGTGCCCGAACCTGCGTCGGTACGATGATTGAACACAGCACCACCGACCCGGCGAGCATCAATCGCATTTTTTTCATCGCAGCCTCCTCTGGATAATCATTGCATCCTACCGCCAAACCACACCACCCGTCATGCCGGTGCTGACGCGGCATTCGCCACACAGGCCCGGCCGATCATTTCGACGTGTGTGAAGCGTACGCCTTGAAGCCGGCCGCCCCCAGCTTGCCGACGATCTCGTCGACATGCGCGGCATTGCGGGTTTTCAATACAAATTCGACCACGGCGCTCTGCACCGGCAGGTTGGTAAAGGCGCGCTGGTGGTGAACCTCTTCGATATTGGCGTTGGCATCGGCGATCACGCCGGTGATGCGCGCCAGCGCGCCCGGCAGATCGCGCAGCTCGACTTTCAGGCGCGACAATCGCCCGGCACGAACCATGCCGCGCTGGATGATTTCAGCCAGCATCAGCGGATCGATATTGCCACCGCACAACACCAGGCCGACGCGTTTGCCGGCAAAGCGCTCGCGGTGCGTCAGCAGTGCCGCCAGCGAGGCGGCGCCCGCACCCTCCACCACCGTCTTCTCGATTTCCAGCAGCATCACCATCGCTTCCTCGAGATCGCCTTCATCGACCAGCAGGATGTCCGGCACCAGCCTCTCGACAATGGCCCGCGTGAGTACGCCCGGCTCCTTGACCGCAATGCCCTCGGCGATCGTGGACATGCCGAAGCTGGCTTCGGTACCCTTGATGGCGGCGAGCATGGACGGAAACCGGGTCGTTTGCACGCCGACAATTTCAATGTCCGGCTTCAGCGCTTTTGCGGCGATCGTCATGCCGCTGATCAAGCCGCCGCCGCCAATGGCGATGCACAGCGTATCGAGCTGCGGATGCGCCTCCAGCATTTCCAGCGCAATCGTGCCCTGGCCGGCGATGACCTTTTCATCATCGTAGGGATGAACGAACACCAGTTCCTGTTGCGCGGCGAGTGCCAGCGCATGCGCCTTCGCCTCATCAAAATTCTCGCCGTGCAGGATTACCCGCGCGCCATGGCGCTGGGTCATTTCCACTTTCACGTTGGGCGTGAATTTCGGCATGACGATGGTGCTCGGAATGCCGAGGCGCGTGGCGTGATGCGACACGCCCTGCGCGTGGTTGCCGGCCGAGGCGGCAATGACCCCGCGCCGGCGCTCCTCCGCCGTCAGCGACGCCAGCTTGTTGAGCGCGCCGCGTTCCTTGAAGCTCGCGGTGAACTGGTGATTCTCGAACTTGAGGTACACCTCGGCGCCGGTGATCTCGGACAGCGTGCGCGAGTGCAGGCACGGGGTGTTGGCGATGTGGCCT
>JANNGY010000235.1:0-4881 GCA_031404095.1 Betaproteobacteria bacterium
GCACCGGCCGCGCGAAGCAGATCGAGCCTGGTGGCATCGCCATAGAACACCTTGTTGCCGAACTTGCGCAGCATTTCGATCTGGTCGGGATCGTGGTCAAGCACCACGGTGCGAATGCCGTTGGCCATCAGCAGGCGGCCGATAATCTGGCCGAAGCGGCCGAAGCCGGCAATGATCACCGGCGCATCCTTCTCATCAATCACGTCGGCCTCGTCGGCGCCACCTCTTCTTTGCGCGCATTCGATGCGCGCCATCCACCAGTCATGCACGATCAGCAACAGCGGTGTGGTCGCCATCGACAGTGCCACCGCCATCGTCAGCAATGCCTCCCACTCTCTCGACAGCACACCGGCCAGCCGTGAAGCGCCGAACACCACGAAAGCGAACTCGCCCCCTTGCGAAAGCAGGAATGCGAACAGCCAGCGCTGTTTGGCATTGACACCCATCACCCGCGCCACCACCCAAAGCGTAATGACCTTCACCAGCAGGAATCCGAACACCAGGCTTGCCACCAGTCCGGGCTGACTGACCAGCAACCCGAAATCGATAGCCATGCCGACGGAAATGAAAAACAACCCGAGCAGCAGACCCTTGAATGGCTCGATGTCGGTTTCCAGTGCGTGCCGGTACTCCGAGCTCGCCAGCAGCACGCCGGCCAGGAACGCGCCGAGACCCATCGACAAGCCCGCCAGCACCATGACCTGCGCGATGCCGATCACCAGCAACAGCGAAAACGCGGTGAACACCTCGCGCAGGTCGGCGGCGGCAATGACGCGCAGCAGGGGACGGGTGAGGTACAGTCCAATGACAATCACGGCGACGATGGCGCCAAATGCCTTCAACGGCGCCAGCCAGCCAGGGTCGGCGCTGGTCACCGCTTGCGCGCCGAGCAGGGGAATGATCGCCAGCAACGGGATGGCAGCGATGTCCTGGAATAACAGGATGGCGAAGCCTGCCTGCCCGGTCGGTGTCGGCAGGAAATTCCGTTCGCTCATGGTCGCCACCGCAATCGCGGTGGACGACAACGCCAGCGCCGCGCCGACCACCAGTGCCGCCTTCCAGCCGAGTCCAAATGCCATCGCGCCGCCGGCCAGCGCCGCGCCGCACAGGCCGACCTGTAACGCACCGCCGCCGAAGACACTCTTGCGCATCGCCATCAGGCGTTTCGGCTCAAGTTCCAGACCGATCACAAACAGCATCAGCACCACGCCGAACTCGGCAAAGTGCAAAGTGGACTCGACGTCGTCGATAAAGCGCAGGCCCCACGGTCCGATCAGCGCACCGGCGATGAGGTAGCCCAGCACCGAGCCCATCACGAGGCGTTTATCCAGCGGCACACATAGCACCGCGGCGGCGAGATAGATCAGCGCATTGATCATCATGGCGTTGCCTGCGCCTGCCGGGATGCGATCCAGGCGACCAGGCGCGCACCGAATGCCTGTGCCACCGAGGCCAGTTCGGCATCGCTCACCAGGTGCGCGCCATGCACCGTCAGCGGTTCCTCCCAGGTCATTCCGCAGAAGCGCGCGGTCTGTTCAACAGGAACGACGAAGTCTTCAAATCGGTGCCCGTGCATGCCCCCGGGTGAATAAGCTTGCGCATCGCCGCCGGTCGTCGCCACCCACAGACAGGGCTTGCCGCGCAGGGCCTTTCCGTCCTGGCCATACGCCCAGCCGCGCAACAACACGACATCGAACCAGTGTTTCAGCATGGCAGGCACGCTGTACCAGTAAACCGGGTGCAACCACACGACCAGGTCGGCACGCGCCAGTGCCATCTGCTCGGCGGACACATCGATATCGAAATCCGGATAGAGGTCGTAGAGAGAGCGCACCTCGACATCCGGCAGATCGCGCGCGGCATCGAGTAACGCACGGCAGGCGCGCGAATGTTTGGGGTAGGGGTGAGCGTAGAGAATGAGGATCATGGCGAACAGCGTAACGATACTTGAATCGGCGGCAGGCGCACAAAGCGTCCGTCACCCGGGCTGCCTCTGTCAGCAGGTTCAATCGCGCCGCCATTGACCATACAGCAGGCGGTTGCAAATGGGTCAAGTCAGTGGAGGCGGTCGAGCCTTCCCTCGTCGGCATATTCGCGAATGCGCCGGATGATGTCGATGCCCGCGTGCTTGTATGCTTCCTTCATGGCTTCATGGCTTCCCGGTATTGCTCGCCGACGGGGGGATGACCCTGCGGAAAGGTCTCATACAGGAAACGCACGAACAGCAGCTCGGTGCCGTGCTCTTCAATTGTGATGGTCAGCGATCCCGCCGGGATTTCCGGCGAGGCACGGGTACTGACCAGGATGCGCCGCATCGGCATCAGCGTCACCTCGTCCCGTACGCGGTGACGGCCAAAGTGCAATTCGCGTTGCAGATAGTTTTCGCGGCGCGCGGTAATGGTGCTGCTATCTAGCCCTTGCACGAACGCGACCGGTGTCTCGACGTAACGCATGAGGCCGCGCCAGAGCTGATCGCGGGTGAGGAGATCGATCAGCGGATTGAGCGGGTCGTTGATCTGGACGAGATGCTCGAACTTCATCGAATGGATTATCCTGATGATGATGGCGCGAGAGCAATCACAGTATCACTTTTCATGACGCCGATTTCATTCTCTCACTCACTCTCGACCTCGAGATCGGCCACGCGACCGCCGCCGTCACGTCGCAAATTGGACTTGTTTTCCGGCTATCCTGATCGACTGCACGAACACTTACAATATGCAGGTGATCCGTTCAATGCGCGGATTCCTCACCACCGGTCGAGCCATGTATCACGGAGAACGCTTCAACGGTTACAGCAGCCTTGCCAGCATGTTGCTGGCGATCGCCGCCGCCACGGCGCTGATCGTGTACGGCGCCGGCAAGGGCGACGCATGGAAGGTGGTGAGTTTTTCCATCTATGGCGCCACGCTGGTTGTGCTGTTCGCGTCTTCCACGCTGTACCACAGCACCCGCGGCCGGGCGAAGAGTGTCTTCCGAAAGTTTGACCACAGCGCGATTTATCTGCTGATTGCCGGGACCTATACCCCGTTCACCCTGGTGACCCTGCGCGGACCCTGGGGCTGGACGCTGTTCGGGGTGGTATGGGGATTGGCGCTGCTGGGTATCGTCCAGGAACTGACCCTCGCCAAAGGAGCGCGCTGGATTTCCCTGGCGATCTACATTGTCATGGGCTGGGTCGCGGTGATCGGCGTGGCGCCGATGGTCGAGGCGCTCGGCTGGCAAGGATTCGCCTGGTTGATCGTCGGCGGCGTGGTGTACACCGCCGGCACGGTGTTCTACATCTTCGACGACAGATACCGGCACTGGCATGGCATCTGGCACCTGTTTGTGCTGGCTGGCGCAGCAATTCACTATGTCGTTATTTTCCGCTACGTCGCATGAGTCGCTCAAGCAATTCTGGCGACGATATCGACACGCTGTGCGAGAGAATCCGCGCATCGGGCTTTTGCTTCGTGCCCTCGGCCGCGGCGGCAGGTCTGATCGCCCTCCCGTCTGTGGACTGGGAAGTTTTTGCGTCGAGCTGGAACGACATGCCGCTCGATACCTACATGGCCGACGGCGGGCGCTACCGGCGGCGGCGCTTTGCCACGCTTTCCATTGCGCCGTATGCCACACGGGCGAATCTGGAAGCGCACCAGCCGCATTACCAGAGTCCGGAATACAACGCGCTGAATGGCGGCATCGCGCGCCACTTCCAACCGGTTGGACCGGCGATCGCCTGCGGCCTGACGATGTCATCGCTGTTGGCGTTTTGCAGCAACGTGTTCGGGCGACTGGAATCGGGCCGGCATTGGCACGTTGAAGTGCACCAGTTTCGCATCGAAGCCGCTGCGACCGCAGTCGGGCTGCCGACCCCCGAAGGCGTGCATCGCGACGGCGTGGATTTCGTGATGGTGATGATGGTCCGGCGTCACAACATTCGCGAAGGCACGACGACGATCCATGAGCCCGGCGGCGCGCCATTGGCCAGCTTTACCTTGATCGAGCCGATGGACCTGACACTGGTGGACGATCACCGCTGCCTGCACGGTGTAACGCCGGTCGTGCCGCTGAATCCGGCGCTGACGGCTTATCGCGATGTGCTGGTGGTCACGTTTCGCGCGAATGCGTAGTAGGGTGCGCATCGCGCACCAATAACAACGTACCAGCAATTGCGGTGCGCAATGCGCACCCTACGCTTTCGACCGGCCAAGGCACGAATGTGGTGCAATCGCCGGCACAAATGCGGTAACGTTCATCCGTCGCCAAGGAGGCCCACATGATCGCCATCATTTTCGAAGTCTGGCCCAATCCCGAGCATCGCGAGGTGTACCTTTCGACCGCGGCATCGCTGCGTCCGCTGTTTGAGAAAATTGACGGTTTCATTTCGGTGGAGCGTTTTGAAAGCCTCACTGAACCGGGCAAGCTGTTGTCGCTGTCGATCTGGCGCGATGAGCAGGCTGTCGCCGAGTGGCGCGCGGTCGAGGCGCACCGCATTGCCCAGGCGCGCGGCCGCGAAAAACTGTTTCTCGACTACCGTCTGCGGGTGGCGGCGGTAATGCGCGATTACGGCATGAAAGAACGCGAGGAAGCGCCAGCGGACAATCGGGCGCTGTATGGATAGGTATATCTGAACCCCACACTCGATGACCTGAAGTTGTTGTTGTTCGACACCGCCCGCTTCAGGTTGTTATCGCTCACGCTGTGCGCATCGAGGATGCAACAGGGGAACATCAAATAACCCTGTCATTCCCGCGAATGCGGGAATCCAGTTTTCTTCGCACATCAATGTCTTACGAAGCCGACCCGCGGATTCCGTTTTCGCGCCGCCGAAAATGCGCGCGAACGAACGCTCGATTACACCCGATTCCCGCAGGGCGGCAGCCACCACGAAGAGCG
>JANNGY010000236.1:0-10692 GCA_031404095.1 Betaproteobacteria bacterium
GCCCTTCGATACCTCAGGGCGAACGGTGATTAAGCGAACAGTGTTTCGACCTGACCACTCATGTGATTAACGTCGCGGCCGGCGACAAGAACTCGCGGAAGGGCGGGCCGGGCATGAACAGGTCGGATTGGCTGGTCATCAACAGGATCGACGTAGTGCCCATGCTATGGCTTGCCAGGAGTCGTCGTCCCAGCCCCCGATTCAAGCATTCGAGGGCAGACTGCGGCTGGAAACCAGCCCACGCTACAAACTAACCAATCCGCGGGTCAAGAAGTGTAACTACTTCGCCACCGACGCCGAATGCAGGCCGATCACGCCGATGACGATCAGCCCCAGCGACACCATCTTGATCGCCGTGGCCGGTTCCTTGAAATAGTAGATACCGATGGCCGCGGTAATTGCCGTGCCCACGCCTGACCAGATGGCATAGGCGACACTGAGTTCGATCGTCTTGATGGCGACCGTGTTCAGCGCGAACGCGCAGGCGTAAAACACGAATATCAAAATACTCGGCGTGAGTTCGGTGAAGCCGCGCGAGAGTTTCATGCAGGTGGTGCCGGCGACTTCGAACAGGATCGCGCCACCGAGGTAGTACCAGGCCGGGTGCATTGGCTACTTCACGGCTGGCGCGGCTGACGCCGGTGCGCTTGCCGGCGATTGCGCGATCACCAGCATCTCGACAAAGCGCCCGGGCGAAATGAAGGCCTTGCCCCAATGCTCGTCAAACTCGGCCGAGGGTTTGGCGGCGAGGATATCCTCCAGCTTCTTGCCCTCTTTCATCATTGCCTTCACCCGGCCGTTTACCGTCGCGAGCATGTCACGATAGGCCTTCAAGTCGGCCTTGCCGCAAACCGGACCGTGGCCGGGAATGATGCGGGTCTTGTCGTCAGCCAGTGCCAGCGCGCGGTCGACGGCGGCGATCACGCCATCCGGCGTGCCGCCGCTGGACGTATCGATGAAGGGATACCAGCCATTGAAAAACAGGTCGCCCATGTGAATCACGTTGCTATTGCGGAAAATCACAATGGCGTCACCATCGGTATGCGCTTTCGGCACATGAAACACGAAGATCTCGTCGCCGTTGAGATGGAAGGTGAGGTCGCTGGTAAACGTCACCACCGGCAACGCGGCCTTGGGCGAGGCAGGTACCGTCATCTTGAAGAGCTGGATGAACTGATCCGTGGAGAGGCGCTTGCGGACGTTTTCATGCGCCACGATCAGGCTGCCCGCCTTGCCAAAATTCTCGTTGCCGCCGGTGTGATCGCCATGCCAGTGGGTATTCAGCACAAACTGCACCGGCTTGTCGGTCAGCGCCTTGATGGCGGCGGTAATTTTCGGTGTCATCGGAGCGTATTGATCGTCGATGACAAAAACCGCGTCATCGCCGATGGAAACACCGAGGTTGCCGCCGACGCCGTACATGACATATGTGGTCGCCGAGATTTTCTCGGTCTTGACCTCAGCCTTGTCGAAGTTCTGCGCGAAAGATGGCGTCGCGAGTAGTATCAAGGCGGTGAAAAGGGGGGCGAACAGCGGGCGCATTGTGTGCATGGCGGTTTCCACGAAGGAGATGAGGCGATATTATCTTCGATTGGCTGTAAACACACGCGGCGCCTCCGTTCCGCCCCCGCCACGCGATCAGCGGCCGCTCTTCTTCCGCCGCTTGGTATCGGTCTCGTGTTCCAGCCGGGCGAGCAATTTCTCCGACTCGGTTTCCGCGTTGCGGTATAGCAGCGGGTACACGCCTTTGAGGTGCGACCATTCGCGATGCAGGAAATGGCTGCGCAGTTGTTCCAGCGCAGGCAAGTCGTGCTGTGCGCGCAATTCCACCAGGTGCCCATCGAGGATTTCGCGCATGCGCAATTCAGCGGTTTCTTCGAGCTGGTGCAGCGCACGAATGTGCATCATGAAAGGGCGCAGTTTTTCGCTCACTGTCACTTCTTTTAGCTGGATGACATCTTTCATGTGCGTGTTCTGGCGAATCTTGCTCATCCGCTGGTGACAGTCGGACTCGACGGCCTGCGTCTCGATAGCCAGCGAGGCCGTGGCATCCTTGATGCGATTCTTGCGGCGGTTTGGAAAAGCGGTCATGAGGTATTAGAGCATGTTCACTTCGGTCAAATACCACCCGGACAGGTGGGTTTTGAGACTTTGGGCGGAAAAGTCGGAAACAAGGGGCGACGACGTAAAATGCGGCTTGAACCCATGAGATAGATCAACCTGCCGATGAATATTCCCACGCTCTCCACCCTGCAACTCACCGTTGACAATCAGATCGCCCTGGTGCGCCTGAACCGCCCGGACAAGGCGAACGCCATGAGCCGCGAGATGTGGACGGAATTGCGCGCCGCCTTCGACTGGATCGATGCCACACCCGAGGTGCGGGTCGCGATCATCGGTGGCAGCGGGTCGCATTTTACGTCGGGAATCGATCTTTCCATGCTGGCGGGCGTTGCCGATGATGTCGATGATGACTGTGAGGGGCGAAAACGCGAAAAGTTGCGCCGGGTGATCCTGGAATTGCAGGATTGCCTCACCAGCCTCGAACGATGCCGCAAGCCGGTGCTCGCCGCCATTCACGGCGCCTGCATCGGTGGCGGCATCGACCTGATCTGCTGCGCCGACATGCGCTACTGCTCGGCAGACGCGTTTTTTTCCATCAAGGAAATCGACATGGGCATGACCGCCGATGTCGGTACCCTGCAGCGCCTGCCGAAGCTGATCGGCGACGGCATGGTGCGTGAGCTTGCCTACACCGGGCGCCGGGTTTCCAGCGAGGAAGCCAGGGCAATCGGTCTGGTTAACCGTGTTTTCGATACGCCTGAAGCGCTGCTTGCCGGCGTGTCGGCCATCGCCACCGAAATCGCCGCCAAGTCGCCGCTGGCCATTCGCGGTACCAAGGAGATGATCACCTATGCCCGCGATCATTCGGTGGCCGACAGCCTCAATTACGTCGCGACCTGGAACGCGGCGATGCTGATGTCGGTGGATTTGCAGGAGGCGATGATGGCGTCCATGCAAAAGAAGCCGCCGAAGTTTCGCGATTGATTAACGTGCCAAGTGGGACATTGCAAAATGGTATTCAACGTAGTGGCAAGACAACGCCCCCGCATTGCTCATCCACCCATCCATCAATTTATCCGGGAGAAAAAATGAATCGGCTGATCTATCTGTTTGTCGCAATCATGTTTGTGGGACTCGGGGCGTGGGGCACACCAGCAACCTCAGCCGAAATGACTTTTCAGCTGATCAACGACGCCGAGTGGGAAGTGAACATGAAGCTGTTTTCGCGCGGGGATTCCCGCCAGGAATGGCCATCGCGGAGCAAAGCCTATTCACTGAGGCCGGATGCGGCCGTGCAACAGATCAAGATCAGCTGTGAAGCGGGCGAGCCGATTTGCTGGGGCACCTGGCGAACGGTGCAGGCGGTGTCCGGCGAGGTGGGCGCCGATGGACAGCGCACGACCCGATCCACCAAATACCTGGCCGGCGCCGGCGACCGCGGCACGCGAAGCTGCGAAAACTGTTGCCATGTTTGCACCGACGGTAAGCTGACGCCGGTGTACAGGTTGTCTGCCGGCGCAGCTCTTCAATCGGGCACCAAATAGTCGGCGACGGAACGGCTACGACAATTTCGATCGTCATTGCAGACACGCAAGTGCCGCGGCGGCAACTCTCTCCGGCGCTTCCACCTGTGGGTAGTGCCCCACGTCTGCGAGTTCAACGATGTCCGGACAGGAGATAAGTTCGCGATAGCGCGCGACCATGTGCGCGCCTGAAATCGGATCGCGCAAGCCGTTGATCAGCCGTACCGGTACTGTGCTTGCCTGCAGCGCGCCCACCCAGCGTTCGCGATGGGTCCGCCGTTCCGCCATGTAACCGATCAGTTTCGGCAGGACGGCAATCCCATTGTTGGTCGTCATCAGCCGCCACATGCCGGCGAGGTCGGAGTCGGCGAGCGGCTGTGCGCAAATCCCGCGTAGGTTGGCCGCGAATTTGCGATAGGTCGTCAGGCGCGCGATCAACGGGCCGAGCGGGCTGGCGAGCAGTTGCTGCAACAGTAGCGGCTGGTGCGTTTCCGGGAACAGGCCGCCATTGAGCAGCACCAGTTTCGTCAGCCGCTGCCGGGCGCTGCCATCAAGATGGCGCGCAAGCAATTCCTGCGCGACGGTATCGCCGTAGTCGTGGGCGATGAGCGCGTATTCGTGCACGCCCTGGTCGGCCAGGAAGGCTTCGAGCAGATCAGCTTGGGACCGGATTGAATAGGTGAAATGCGCGGGCTTCGGCGAAAAGCCGAAGCCGAGCATGTCGAGCGTCAGGCAGCGGAAATGCGGCGTGAGCGAAGGCCAGATCTTTGCCCAGTCCCATGAGGCGGTCGGGAAGCCGTGGATCAGCAGCAGGGCGCTGCCGTCGCCTTCCACCCTTGTAAATAGCGGGCCAAAGGCGGAACCGAATTGACCGCCGCTGGTGCGCCATTGTTCGCAGGTCAGCGATGGTGAAATCATCGCGCCTGTCCTGCGAGATTCAATTCCTCCTGCGTCCGGCTGTTTCAAGCGCGGGCGCCTACGCCTCCACCAACCCCTTCTTTTTCAACATCGGCATCACCGTCGGCGCGCGGCCGCGAAAGGCGCGATACGCCTCGGCCGGGTCGCAGGTATTGCCGGCTGAATAGATGTGCTTGAGGAGGCGCTGCGCGACCGCCGGATCAAACGCATTGCCGGCCTCGACGAACGCCTCGAAGCCATCCGCATCCAGCACTTCGGCCCACAGGTAGACGTAGTACTGCGAGGAATAGCTGGTGCCGGCAAACAGGTGGCGGAAGTGCGGCAGGCGATGGCGCATGACGATGTCCTCGGGCATGCCGATCTTCTTCAGCTCAGTGGCTTCGAAGGCGGTCGCATCGAGGCCATCGACGTTGGTCAGCGAATGGATCGCCAGATCGACCAGCGCGGAGGCGGTGTATTCGACCGAGTCGATGCCCTGGTTGAAGCGCCGTGCCGCCTTGAGTTTGGTGATCAGCCCGTCGGGGATGGCGTCACCGGTCACGAAGTGGCGGGCATGGCGCTTCAGCACTTCCGGCTCCGACAGCCAGTGCTCGAAAATCTGCGACGGCAGCTCGACAAAATCACGCAGCACCTGGGTGCCCGAGAGCCGTTCGTAGTGAACGTTGGACAGCAGCCCGTGCAGGCCGTGGCCGAATTCGTGGAATAGCGTGCGCGCGTCGTCGAAGCTCAGCAGCGTCGGCTGGCCCGGCGCGCCCTTGGCGAAATTGTTGTTGTTGACGATGATGGGCGAGATGCTTCCATCAATCCTGCTCTGCATGCGGAAGCTGCTCATCCACGCCCCGCCGCGTTTGGTGGCGCGGGCAAAGTTGTCGTGCAGGAAAACGCCGACGAGCTGGTCGCCGGCACTGCGCACTTCGTACACTTTGACGTCAGGGTGATAGGCGCGAATATCGGGCTTGGCAATGAAGGTGAGGCCGAACAGGCGATGCGCGCAATCGAACACCGCCTCGACCATGCGATCCAGCGAGAAATAGGGTTTAACGGCGGCATCATCGAGGTCGTAGCGCACCTGCCGTACCTTCTCGGCGTAGTAGCGCCAGTCCCAGGGCTGCACCTTGAATTTTTGCCAGTCGCTGCCGTGCTCGGCATCGGCGAAGGCCTGCAGCGCTTCGCGCTCGTCGGCCGCGCGTGCTTTCGCAGGGGCCCACACTTCCGTCAGCAGGTTGGCGACGGCTTCCTTGGTGCGCGCCATCGTATCCACCAGCGCGTAGTCGGAATAGCAGGCGTAGCCGTGCAGCTTTGCCTGTTCCAGGCGCAGCGTCATGATGTCGCGAATCAACGGCAGATTGTCGTGTTCGCCTTCGGCCGAGATGGTGCCTTCGCCGCGTGCGATCCAGGCGGTGAACGCCACCTCGCGCAGATCGCGCCGGGTGGAAAAGGTCAGGAATGGCACGATCAGCGAGCGCGACAGGGTGATGACATGGCCATCGAGGCTTCGCTCGGATGCCGCCTGGCGCGCTGAGGCGCGTAGGAAATCCGGCAGGCCGGCCAGGTCGTCTTCGCCTTCAAGTACGAGCTGGTACTCAGCCTCGTCGGCCAGCACGTTCTGGCTGAATTGCGTCGTGAGCTCGGCCAGCTTCTCGGTGACTTCGGCGTAACGCTTCTGTGCGTCGCCGGAAAGCTTGGCGCCGGCGCGCACGAAATCCAGGTGCACCCGTTCCAGCAGGCGCAACTGCTCGGCATTCAGCGCGAGGTCTGTGCGTTGGGCGTGCAGCACATCAACCCGCTGGAATAATCCGGCGTGCATGTAGATGGCATTGGCATGCGCGGCCAACGGCGCCGCCATCTCGCGTTCGACCGCCTGCAATGCCGGCGAGGTTTCCGAAGCGGTGAGGTTATAGAACAGCGATTCGATGCGCGCCATCAGGCGTCCGCTGCGATCGAAGGTGGCGATGGTGTTCTCAAAGGTGGGCGCTTCGCCGCATTGCGCGATGGCGTCGATTTCGTCGCGGTGTTGCTTCAGGGCAAGCGTAAAAGCCGGGGCGAAATGTTCGGCTCGAACGTCGGCGAAAGGGGGCAGGCCGTAGGGCGTATTCCAGGGAGCGACGAGCGGGTTGGCGAGGATTTCGGATTCGATGGGCGCGTTCATGGGGAGTCTTCGTAAAGTGTTGAAAATGGCAGTGCGACGATATTACACGCGGCGCGTATGACGTATGTAGCAGAACGAAACACTAGCACTGGTGAGGCTCGCAGGCCGAAAGGGGCTGGAGAGGCGCGCGGGTGCTGGGGTTTGGCTATTGGGACTTGATCGGGCCGCTAGAAATCTGAAGGCCATGCTCCCAACATGTTCTTCCCCCGCGAAGGCGGGGGCCCAAGCTTGCGTGCCGTACACTTGGATCCCCGCCTTCGCGGGGAAAGGACCCATGCAGTCGATGCTGTCCACCATGTATTGGCCGGGTCAATCAAAACACATGACTTGGCCATTCCCGCGGAGCGTTAAGACGACGATTGTTTACACGATGCCCATCTGAAACGCGCCGATGCCGCAGCGCAAGGTGACGTTTTCATCAACTCAACCGGTGGTTATTTTTCGACTTTATTGATCTGGAATACCTGCTAAAGAACGAGTGATAGGCTGATGTTCGTACTGCGCATCGGTGCGATTGTTCATCGCGTATCAAGCGACAGCTCCGGCGGCGCAGATCGGCGAAATAGCCGAGTGAAGACCGAGTCAGCTCATTCAGGACACCATCATGGCCGATGACATTTCCAGCGCCGCCCAGATCACAGAGTGCGGCGAGACGTTCGACGAGCGCCCGTTGCAAGTCCAGACGCAGGCCGTGTTGAACGACGTACATTCGCAGCTTAATCCGACGACGGTTGCCCGAATCGAGCGCCCTGAGACCTTGCGGGACTTGCAGGAGATCGTCAGGCGAGTTCACAGGGATGGCTCGCATATTTCGGTAGCCGGAGGTCGCCACGCAATGGGCGGCCAGCAGTTTTCACCGGGCTCAACGCACATCGACATGACCGCATTGAATCGTGTGCTTGGAACCGATCCGGAAAAGGGGCTTCTCCATATCGAAGCCGGCGCCGACTGGCCGAAGATCATCGCGGCCAGCCACGAAATGGACGGCAGCTGGGGCATCCGCCAAAAGCAGACCGGCGTGGATGCGGTCAGTCTCGCCGGGTCAATTTCGGCCAATGCGCACGGCCGCGGCCTGCTGATGCAGCCGATGGGCGACGACATCGAGGACCTGACGCTGGTGGATGCGCGCGGCGAGGTGCAGGTGTGCAGCCGCACGCAAAACGCCGAATTGTTCTCGCGGGTGATCGGCGGCTACGGGATGTTTGGCATCATCACTTCGGCCACGCTGCGGCTGGCGCCGCGGCAGCGAGTCAAGCGCGTGGTCGATATCATCGATCTCGATGACGCGATGCATGCCGTGTTCCGGCGCGCGCAAGAAGGCTGCCTGTTTGGCGATTTCCAGTTCGTGATCGACGCGCAGGACGAGAGTTTCCTGCGGCGCGGCGTGTTTGCCTGCTACAAGCCGTCGGCCGTGGTGGAAACGGGAACGGAGTCGGAATCGGCCGCGACGGCGACCGCTGACCTGGCGCCGGATGCCTGGCTGAAATTACTCAAGCTTGCGCACGAGGACAAGCAGCATGCGTTTCGACTTTACTCGCAGCATTACCTATCCACCGACGGCAGCCACTACTGGTCGGATACGATGCAACTCAGCACCTATATTCCGAGCTACGTGGATTTTCTGGAGAGCACCCGTGACGGGCAGGCAGCACCGGCGGTGAAGGAGACGCTGGTTATCGGCGAGCACTATGTGCCGCGCGATCAATTGCTGGCCTTCATGCAGCAGGCACGCGAGGTGTTCCGAACCAATGGCACCGAAGTGATCTACGGCACCATCCGCGCCATCATGCGTGACACGGTGTCATTCCTGCCGTGGGCGAAGGATGATTTCGCCTGCGTGATTTTCAATGTCAGGACGCCGCATACCGACGCGGGAAAGCAGAAAACGGCGGACACTTTCCGCGCGCTGATCGATGCCAGCAATGGCCTGGGCGGGAGTTTTTTCCTGACCTATCATCGCTACGCGTCGGCGGCGCAGGTCGAAGCCGGCTATCCGCAATTTCGCCAGTGGCTGGCCGAGAAGAAGCGCTACGATCCGGACGAACTGTTTACCAGCAGCTGGTATGCGCATTACCGGGACGCCTTCGCTGCCCATGCGAGTGCCGCTGGGTGAAAGCGGAAGAGGCAAGCAACACCGCCAAGGTAATTGCCGCCAGCACGATCCTTCTCGCCAGCGACCCGCGCACCTCGGCACAAGTCGCTCCCGGCGCGGCGGCACTGTGCCGGCAGCTCTTGTCCGGCAGCCGCACCGACCGCTGGCTGGCAGGCAGCGCGGCGCATCCGCTGACGCGCGCGCTGTGGCGCGGGCTGGAGCGCCTGACGCTGCCGGGCATCATCGCGCATTACTGGCATCGCAAGCGCTGGATCGAAAGACGCTGCCGCAATGCCATCGGCGTAGGATTCGGGCGGGTGATCGTCCTTGGCGCCGGTTTCGACACGCTTGGGCTCAGGCTGGCGGCGGAGATGCGTCAGATCGAGGTCATTGAAGTCGATCATCCCGCCACGCAGAATGCGAAGCGGCGCGCGCTCGCCGGTCAACCCGCGGCGCAAACGGATAACCTGCAATTTGTCGCCTGTGACTTTGGCGCCGAGGCGCTGCCGGCGACGTTGGCTGGTGACCGCAAAGATACCGTCGTCATTATTGAAGGCGTGCTGATGTATCTGTCGCCTGCGGACATCACCCGCCTGTTCGCGGCCTTGCGCAATTTGTCAGGCAACCGGTTGCGCGTTGTTTTCAGCTTCATGTCGGCGTGGCCGGATGGCCGATCCGGTTTCCGGCCGCACAGCATGCTGATTGAGCGCTGGCTGGCGTGGCGCAAGGAGCCCTTCACCTGGGCGCTCGCGCCGGAAGCGATGGCGGGCTTTCTTGCTGGTCATGGTTTCAAATTGGAGGAGCTGGCGCTGACGAGGCAATTCTCCACATTGCCGGGAGCGGAGCCGTCGATGCTCGAGGGGGAGAACCTGGTGGTGTGTGAGCAGGCCTGACCCTGCGCCTGTGCCTGCGCCGCGATCGGGTGCAACGCTGCTGATGCGGTACGCACAATATTGGCTGTCAATCCCCGCCAACGGGCATAAGCGCCAACTTGTTCCATCGCCAATCAAATAATGCTGTCATCCTGAGCGAAGCGAAGGATCTCGTCGCGTCGAGATCCTTCGCTTCGCTCAGGATGACATGGATCTTTTAACGAATAATGGATTCCCGCCCTTCGACGGGCTCAGGATAGACCGGGCAGTCGCCCGCGCGGGAATGACAAACACGTTGGAACCTGTTTCAATACCGCGCGTCTGATCTCGACTTATCGCATATGTAAAATCGGACCCGCGCAAACCTCTCTATTGGAGATGATATGAAAAAGTTGCTGACCATCGCTTTCCTTGCGCTGACTGCCGCCAGTACGGGGCCGGTTTACGCCCAGCTCGCACCGGCAGCAAAGTGGTACGCCGGCGCCGCAATCGGCCAGGCCCGATCCAATGTGGATGCCGGCGAGGTCGATGATTTTGTGCGCTCGCTCGGCTACGGCTCGCCGTCGACATCGGCGGAAGACAAAGACATGGCCTACCGGCTTTCCGCGGGTTACCGGTTCTCGCCTGCGCTGTCGATAGAGCTCTTTTATGCCGACCTCGGCGCCTACTCGACGCGCACCACGGTCGCCACACCGTCCCCCGGCAGTGTCAGCGCCGATTACAAGGCGAATGGTTATGGCCTCGATGTACTCCTGTCCGCGCCGGTGGCGCCACAGTTTTCAGTTTACGGACGGCTCGGCATCATGCAGGCCAGGACCGAGGCCAGTTTCAGTTCCAGCGGCAGTTTCGTGCTGCTCAACAACGGCGCCAGCAAGGACAAGACGGCCCAGCATTTTGGCCTGGGCTTTCAATATGACGTAACGCCCGAACTCGGCCTGCGCGCGGAAGTGGAGACCTTTCGCAAACTGGGGGATGATTCCACCGGCGGTGAGCTGAAGCTCGATGTGCTTTCGCTGGGGGCGGTGTTTCGATTCTAGGGGTTTATTGAAATTCGAAATATCCAATTTCGGCGTG
>JANNGY010000237.1:0-6488 GCA_031404095.1 Betaproteobacteria bacterium
GATGGCAGCCATTTAGGCATGGGCTGGAATCCCGCGGTGCTTGACGTCATCGCAAACCGCCTCGGGCAGCGTCCCGGAAAATGGCGCCGCCATACCGGTAACGGCTTGCTGGCGTGCATGACCTGAAGGTCCGCCCGGGTAGCCGCGCGCGCGCAATTGTCGTCAGCGCGCGCACCGGGCGTTCGGCCGGATAATGCCGGACTCGCCGACCACCTGGCAATGCAATGGATGTCCTCGATCTTCTGCAGTGGCCGGCCATGATCGTGACGATTGCCGCCACCTGGCTGGTCGCTTCCTCGCATCGCGGCCGGCGAAACGCAGGATTCTGGATCTTCCTGATCAGTAATGCGCTATGGGTGGCATGGGGCCTGCACGTCAGCGCGCCGGCGGTCATCGCCTTGCAGGTTTGCCTCGTGGCCATGAACATCCGCGGCGCGGTCAAGACTGGATTCGGGCGAGTGATTCCCTCGCCGCGCGCAGGCGCCGGTGACGCACCGGAAAACCATGCGGCGAAACCTTGATATCGCGCACGCGCCCAATTGCGATCTATGACATCGCGTAGCACGGAATTGACGCCTGTCGGCGTCGTCCGACTTTTTGAGATTTGCCGCCGCGACAGCGGAATCCGACGACACGCATTTTGAGCGGGGACGCGGTCAGATTAGGCAGCCATGCACGCCCAGTCCTGTCGAGGCGGGCGTTGCAAAATCCAATACTCCAGCACCGGTGCGCCTTTCAGGCGACATTTGCCCCGAAAGGCGCGCCAAATGGCGATCTACGCTGGATTGAGCGGCAGAATTGCGCATAGAACCGTCTTGCCGCAATTGCCGCAATAGCCGAAGACGCAGGTGTGGCATCGAGTTTCCGCTCACCCTGTCGCATGACTACGCGGCGCCACGCGGCGGATTCGGGTGACCGGGAATCCGTTAGCCGCACTGCCCCGTCAAATGCGAACGGGGCAGCGCGATCAAAACAATTACTTCAGTGCTTCCGTCGCGGCTTTTGCCACCACGCCATCCTGCTGCGAGGTCACGCCTGATACACCGACCGCGCCGACGATCTTGCCGCCGACGGTGAGAGGGATGCCGCCTTCGACCGTGGACGCATTGCGCAGGTTGAGCACGCGCGTGCCGGCGCCGGCGCCGGCGACCAGATCCTCAAACACCTTTGATGACCGGCGATAGATCGCCGACGAGCGCGCCTTGTCCTGCGCCACCTCAACGCTGGCGGTCTGCGTGTCATCCAGTTTTTCAAACGCCACCAGGTTGCCGGCGGTATCGACCACCGCAATGGCCACCGGCCAATTGTTTTTCTTTGCCTCCACCTGCCCGGCTGCGATGACTTTTCGCGCCTGTTCGAGGTTGATGTTTGTGCCATACGATGGCGCTTGCGCGGCGGCCAACATACTCATCGACGACAGCACGACAGCGGCGGCAAACTGGACTACGGTGCGTGTACTTTTCATGGAATCCTCCAGACGATTTTGTTGTGGTGAACGGGAGAGCCTGCAAGTGCACCACGGCAAATTGCGCGACGCCAGGATCAGGCCCGAAAACACGCTATCACGTTTGGCATTTTTTCGCGTTGACGCCGGAGCATGCGTTTCCGGGCAAATTTAGAGCCACGGTTGCGCCCTCTGCCGGCAAATGAAATGCGGGTACTTTTTGGACGGCTGCCGGGTTTCGGATCATGCCGGCTGCCGATTCATCACGACATGCCGGCCGGCAGCGCCGCGCCTCGCCTCGCCTCGCCTCGCCTCGAGCGGCATAATCCAAATCAGGATCGAAGGATCCGCATCGCCTCTGCCATATCGCGATCGTAGGTGGCTTTGGCTTCGCGCATACATTCCTGCCGGGCAGCGCCGGCAATCCCGGCACAGTCGCGCAGCGATTCCTTGTAGGCTCCGCCCGCTTCACGGATTGCGGAACGGTATTTTTGTTGCGGCGTCACATCTTCAATGCTTCCCCGCGCCAGCGATTGGTCGTCACTCGCGGAGGTAGAGCGACTCGCGGCGGGACTCGCCGAAGCGGCCTGCTCGGGGCCAGCAGCGGAAATTAGCGCCGATGCAAGCACCGTCGCGCTTTTCATGCCGAATTTGTTGAATGGATTCATGCTGTTTCCCGGGGTGAAAAATGTGGCGCCGTGCCGACCTCTCGCCGAAGGCGGGGTGCGCAAGTTGCCATTACCTCATTTTCAGCTTCTCCCATCCATGAGTAAAACACCGAGATGCGTGTAGGCGCCCGCCGACCCGTGACCGGCATGACGCGGGACAGCCGCGCATATTGCCTCTTGCCGGTGCGCAATAACCGCGGTGCGTAGGAGAAACCCTACCGCACAAGCCGCCATCGACTGATCACTTCCAACGGGACGCGGATTCATCATGGTGAAGCGACAGGCTGGCGTAGTGATGCCAGAGCCAACGTGGCCGCGTGGTGGAACGGCGAGGTCGACCAGTAATCGCCGCGAAACCGCACCATTCAACTAAATACAATGAAAAGGAAATCGACATGCAGCAACTCAAGGAACTGATGAGTCGCGACGTGCAGGTAATGAGCCCGGATGGAACGATTCGGGAAGCGGCACAACGTATGCTCAAGGGTAATTTCGGCATGTTGCCGGTGGGCGAGAATGATCGCATGATCGGATCGATATCGGATCGCGACATCGCGATTCGCGCCGTGGCCGAGGGCATGGATTCCGGCACCAAGGTGCGCGACATCATGACCGACGGCATCTACTGGGCCTTCGAAAATGATTCCGTGGTCGATGCGGCCAAGCTCATGGCCGATCATCAAATTAGACGCCTGCCGGTCGTAAACGCGGACAAGCGGCTGGTGGGTATCGTCGCGCTGGGTGATTTTGCCGTTGACGTCGCTGATATCGCCGTCGCCGGGGAAGCGCTGTCGGAAATTTCACAGCCCGAATAATTTCGTCCGGCGGACGCCACCCATGGTGGCTTCGCCAGGCCGGATCATTAGCGTGAACGCGTCCGGCCATATCCACTTACCCACTTGCTCAGGAGAATGACATGGCAAAGCAGCGCAAAGACTTCAATCCGCAGGAACAGCAATCGAAGCCGCCGCGCATTGACGAGGTCGCCAGGCAGAAACAGAAGGCCGAAGAGCAGGAAGTCGCCGGCAGGCACAAGAATGACGGCCAGAACGACCATATTGGCAATGTGCGTCAACCCGGCGCGCATCGTCGCAGCGAATGAACTCATTGCCTGTCGTTCATCCGCGTACGCGCCGCGCACGCGGCGCCGTGCGTCAGTGTCAGGCGCCAGCCGGATTCGGCATGGCACACAGGGAATAACGTGATCGGGCGCAGGCCCGGTACCCACAAGAATGGAGCAAAACATGAACAAGCGCGTCCGAATTTCCACAATGGTGGTCACTGCACTGGCGCTTGCCGCCGCGATGCCTTTGTTCGCGCAAGGGCTCGACAGTCCATCGACCACACCGGCACAAGGTGCGAATCGTCCCGTCGACGTGCAGGTCGACGGCCGCCAGCAGGCGCTTGACCAGGACATCAATGCCCGCATAAAGGCCGATCTGCAACTCGATTCCGAATTGAAAGCCCAAACCATTCTCGTCGAAACAATTAATGGAAACGTACGTTTGACCGGGCAGGTTGCCTCGTCGGCCGACTTCGACCGCGCCAAGGATCTGGTGAAGCGTGTCTCCAGCGTGAAAAACGTTGAAAACCTGCTGGTGGTTCGACCGGTCAAGCCGCTCTAGGCGCAGACATGTTGCCGACGCGCCTCGAAGCTGTAGGCCGCGTCCCACGACAGATCGGCGCATTTTCGTCGGGAATATCCGCCGATTGCGGATGGGTGGCGTGACAGGCCCACATTATGGTGAGCGGTGTGCCCTCCAACCAGAAAAGGAATGACATGAGCCTGATCGGATACATGAAGACTGCGCAGGAAAAACTGTTCAAGCCAACGCAAGTTTTTTCGGCGTCATTGGTCACGCCATACGCAGAAACGCAGGCGCCGGCCGAAACATTGCGTTCCCCACCCGATTTCGAAACGCCCAATGCTGCTGCGGGCGAAACCATCGAGAAGTTCATCAACGCACAGAACCACGCAGTAGAAGGGCTGTCGGTGAAATATGACGCCGCGACAAAAACCATTGTCATCCGTGGGACCGCTTTCGACCGCGCATCACGCGAACGTATCGTCCTGTCTTGCCGCAGCGTGATCGGGGTAGCGAAAATAGAAGACCGGCTGACCATCGCCACGCCGCAATCGCTCGAATCCAATTACCGCATCAACCGGCCGGGTATCGCGCCGTCAACAATCGCCATGACGGAATCTCGCACCGCCAATACCAGCATGAAACCCGGCATGAACGCGCTGGCCGCCAGCTAGCCGCGTCTGCGGTCTGGTCGGGCGCAACGCTTTCGCGTTGTACTCACGAGTCCGCAATTGCCGATTATCACCTCGCAGCGACTAAGAACTTGTCCGTAAATAAGCGCGAATGCGTGACGCAGCAATTTTTGTCTCAATCAAGGCGCGCTTTTCGCAGCAATGGCGAGCCATTGCAAGGAAACGCAACGCAGAGTGAGGCAAAAAGGGCAAGTCAGGCATCGCGTCTTATTTACGGACGAGTTCTAAGTACCGGACAAGTCCCGGATTTTCCGCGAACATTGATATACTGTATTTAATTACAGTTACTTCAATTTCACGGGAAAGCCATGGATACCGCTGTCGACATCGCCATTCCGATTGCCCACGCCACCCCTTCCACCCGCACCACGCATGCCGCGCCACGGGACTACCTTGCCAACCTCAACGCCCAACAGCGTGCCGCCGTGGAATATGGCATCGTGCCGGGACAGCTGCAACAACCGCCGCCCGGCGCGTTGCTGGTCATCGCCGGCGCGGGCTCGGGCAAGACCAATACGCTCGCCTATCGTGTTGCCCACGCCGTGCGCAATGGCGCCGATCCCTTTCGATTGTTGCTGCTGACGTTTTCGCGCCGCTCGGCCGTGGAGATGGAGCGTCGTGCAGGTCGCATCCTCAATACCATCGTCGGCAATCCCGCCGACCAGGCGCCGCCGGCGCTGCCGTGGGCCGGCACGTTTCACAGTGTCGGCGCGCGCCTGCTGCGTGAATATGCGGAACGCATCGGCCTGCATGAAACCTTCACCATCCAGGATCGCGGTGATTCCGAAGACCTGATGGGCCTGGTGCGCCACGAACTTTCGCTGGAAAACAGCCAGCGCCGCTTCCCCACCAAGGCCACGTGCCTCGCCATTTATTCGCGCGTAATCAACAGCCGCACGCCGCTCGACGACGTGCTCAAGACCACTTTTCCCTGGTGCATCGAATGGGACGTTGAACTGAAGAAACTCTTCGCCGCCTATACGCGGGAAAAGCAGCGCCAGAACGTGCTGGACTACGATGACCTGCTGCTCTACTGGGCGCACATGGTGGCTGATCGCGACCTTGCGCTTGAAATCGGCAGCCGCTTCGATCACATCCTTGTCGATGAATACCAGGACACCAACCTGCTGCAATCGAGCATCCTGCTGGGCATGAAGCCCGGTGGCGAGGGTGTGACCGTGGTCGGTGACGATGCGCAGTCGATCTACGGGTTTCGCGCCGCCACTGTGCGAAACATCCTCGATTTTCCGGGGCAATTTCCCACGCCCGCTCATGTCGTCACGCTTGACCGCAACTATCGTTCGACCCGGCCGATACTCGATGCCTCCAATGCCGTCATCGGCCTTGCGGCGGAACGATTCACCAAGAATCTCTGGACCGAGCGAACGTCGGCAACGAAGCCGGGCCTGATCACGGTGCGCGATGAGGCCGACCAGGCACGCTGTGTGGCGTTGCGAATTCTCGCCAATCGCGAAGCGGGCATGCCACTCAAGTCGCAGGCGGTCCTGTTCCGCACCTCCAGCCACAGTGCAACACTGGAACTGGAACTGACGCGGCGCAATATCCCGTTCGTAAAGTTCGGCGGCCTCAAATTTCTTGAGGCGGGCCACGTGAAAGATGTGCTCTCGCTGCTGCGTTGGGCTGAGAATCCGCGCGGCCGGGTGGCAGGTTTCCGCGCGCTGCAATTGCTGCCGGGTATTGGCCCGGTGACGGCCACGCGCCTGCTTGACGCGATGGAAGCCGCGCCGGATGCCGAAGCCGCCATGCGCGCGTTTCGCCCGCCGCTTGCCGCCATGGATGACTGGGATAATTTCCAACGCGTCTACCTGCAATTGAGAAATGCGCGCTCGGTCTGGCCGGCCGACATGGCGCTGGCAGCCGACTGGTTCGAGCCGCATCTCGAGCGGCTCTACGAAGATGCCCATGCGCGCTCGGGCGACCTGGCGCAACTGAAAGCCATCGCCGCCACCTTTGCGAGCCGCGAACGATTCCTGACCGAACTCACGCTCGACCCGCCCGGCGCCACCAGCGACCATTCCGGCGTGCCGCACAAGGACGAGGACTACCTCATCCTGTCCACCATCCATTCGGCCAAAGG
>JANNGY010000238.1:0-13052 GCA_031404095.1 Betaproteobacteria bacterium
TCCACGTCCTCGGCGGTCGCCACACCGGCGTCGATCATGGCAAACGCTTCGCGCGCGAGCGCATGCTGCAGGCGATTGGCGAGAAAACCAGGCAAGTCCTTTTTGACGATCACCGGCACCATGCCGCAGGCGCGCATGAAGGCCGCCAGCGTTTCTGCATGCGCCGCGGCGCTGCGCTCACCGCGTATCACCTCCACCAGCGGCACCAGGTGCGCGGGCATGAAGAAGTGCAGGCCCAGCATGCGCTCTGCCGTGTCGAGATTCGCGGCAATGGCGCTGATCGGAAAACTGGAACTGTTGCTGGTGATCAGCACATCGGGCCGCGCGCGTTGCACCAGTTCGGCGAACAGGGCCTGCTTGATGTCGAGCCGCTCGGGAATGCATTCAATCACCAGATCGATTTCCGGCCACGGCACCTCATCGAGCGTCGCGCAGGCCGACAGCTTGCCGAGGCGATCCGGGTAGCCAAGATCACGCATGCCACGCACAAAATAGTCCGGCAGCAACGGGCGGCGGGCATCGGACAATTCCAGCACGAACACCCGGCAGCCGGCGCGCGCCAGCACCAGCGCCACATCGGCGCCCATGGTGCCGCCCCCCACCACCAGGGCGGTGGAACGTGAAGGGGAATCAAGCATGTCTGGCCTCCTGGTACATTGCCAGCGCCTTGTCCCGCTGAACCGCGTGTTCTACCGCGGGCGCCGGGTAATCCCTGCCGACGACCACCTCGCACCGCTGCTGTTCGAGCGCCGGCATCGTCCACGGCGCATGGATGAACTTGTCCGGCACACTGGCCAATTCCGGCAGATAGCGGCGAATGAACCGGCCCTTTGAGTCAAAGCGCTCCGATTGCGTGACGGGATTGAAAATGCGGAAATACGGTTGTGCATCGCAACCGGTCGACGCTGCCCACTGCCAGCCGCCATTGTTGGCGGCCAGGTCGAAATCGATGAGATGGTCGGCGAAATACTTTTCGCCCTGGCGCCAGTCAATCAGCAGGTCCTTGGTGAGAAAGCTGGCGACGATCATGCGCAGCCGGTTGTGCATGTAGCCGGTCTCGTTCAGTTGCCGCATGGCCGCGTCGATGATCGGGTAGCCGGTGCGCGCTTCGCACCATGCCGCGAACAGCGCCGGGTCATTCGGCCAGCGGATGGTGTCGTATTCACGGCGGAACGCGGACCGCGCGACGTGCGGATAGTGGATGAGGATCTGGAAATAGAAGTCGCGCCAGATCAGCTCGGATAGCCACGTCTCGGCACCGGCGTTCTTCTTGCGCAGGGTCTCGGCATAGGCGATCGAGGCCAGTTCGCGGATCGAGATGGTGCCGAAACGGTTATGCACCGACAAATACGAAACCCCTTTTACCGCCGGAAAATCGCGCGCTTCCTTGTAGGCATCGATGCGGCTGATGAAGTCGTCACGCAGGGCGGCCGCGCCCGCTTCGCCCGCGAAAATACCCAACGCCTTCAGGTTGGTGCGCGCAAATCCAAGCGACTCCAGTGGCGGCATCGGCTCCGCTTGCCGCGGCGCGGCCAGGTGCTTTGCATAACGGCGTACCGGATAGGCCTTCAGATGAAAATCGTCGAGCTTTTTCAGCCAGGCATTCTTGTACGGCGTAAATATGCTGTAGGTGCCACCCGCCTGGGTCAGCACCTCGTCCCTGGCGAAGATCACCGTGTCCTTGAAGGCGTGGAAATCGATGCCGTGCTCGCGCAGGCTGTCGCACACCCGCGCGTCACGTGCAATGGCCGCCGGCTCATAGTCCTCATTGGTGTAGACCGCATCGACCTTCAGTTTCTCCGCCAGCGCCGGGATGGTTTCGCAGGCGCGCGCATGTCGAACGATGAGATCACCGCCAAGCTGCCTGAGCGCTGCTTTCAGCGCCGCTACCGATTCCCAGATGAACTCGACGCGGCGATCCTGTTTCGCCGGCAACAAATCGAGGATGTCGCGGTCGAAGACGAATACGCAGTAAACCCGGCGCGCGGCCTTGAGTGCGTGGTACAGGCCGGCATTGTCGGTGACGCGCAAATCGCGGCGAAACCAGAACAGTGCGGCGTCGACATTGGCGTTGGCCAGAGTTTTCATAGTCAGGAATCGCGCAAGTAGGTAGAATAGGTTTGTGAATGGACAGCATTAATCTTACCAATCATTTCCTGATCGCCATGCCCGGCATGGCCGACCCGTATTTTTCCAAAACCCTGACGCTGATCTGTGAGCACTCCGAAAAGGGCGCCATCGGCCTGGTCGTCAACAAGCCGATCGACGTCACGCTCGGCAACCTGTTCGAGCAGGTCGATATCGACTTGCAGGATGAAGCCTTGCGGCTTGAGAACGTCTATTTCGGCGGGCCGGTGCTGATCGATCGCGGCTTTGTGCTGCACCAGCCGCTGGCTGACTGGAGCTCGACCCTGAAGATCGACGACGACACCGGGCTCACCACCTCCAAGGACATCCTCGAAGCGATGGCCACCGGCAACGGCCCGAGCCGGGTGCTGGTGACGCTCGGTTACGCCGGCTGGGCGCCGGGGCAGATCGAGGATGAAATCAAACGCAACGGCTGGCTGACGGTCGCCGCGCGGCCGGACCTGATCTTCGACCTGCCGGCCGAGGAACGCCTGAATGCCGCCATGGGCCTGCTGGGCCTGAATTACGGCAATCTGTCGGATGTCGCCGGACATGCCTGAGGAAACCATCCTGGCCTTCGATTTCGGCGAAAAGCGCATCGGTGTCGCGGTCGGCAACACCATCACCGCACAAGCGCAGCCGCTGACGACGCTTCACGTCGAATCCAACCAGGATCGGCTGGCGGCCGTCGGCAAGCTGGTGGCCGAGTGGCAGCCGGCGCGATTCGTCATCGGCGAGCCCAGTTACGGCAACGAGCAGCCAGATGGCCCGGTGCATCCGATCGCCCATCTTGCCCACAAGTTCGGCAACCGCCTGGCCGAAAATTTCCGCCTGCCGGTGGAGTACGTGAACGAATTCCTCAGTTCGTCCGCTGCCGAGCAGTTGCTCGCTGAACGGGGCATCCGCGGCATCGCGCAAAAGGAACATATCGATGCGGTCGCCGCACAAGTCATTTTGCAAAACTACCTGGACGAGGCGAGCCGCCATGCAGCTTGATGCCGAACCCCTGATTGCGGCACTGGCCGAAAAGATCGGCACGCTTCCGGCTGAGACGGCCGTGATCGGCATCCACACCGGCGGCGCCTGGGCGGCCGAGCGCCTGCATGCGAAGCTGGGCGCGGTGTTGCCGCTCGGCAAACTTGCTGTCACGCTGCATCGCGATGATTTCAGCCGGATCGGGCTGCACCCGACGAAGAAATCCACCGGGATGCCATTCGATGTCGATGGCCGCCACATTCTGCTGGTGGACGATGTGCTCAACAGCGGCCGCACCCTGCGCGCGGCACTCAATGAAATTTTCGATTTCGGCCGCCCGGCCAGCGTGAAACTGGCGGTGCTGGTCGACCGCGGCCGCCGCGAACTTCCATTCGCCGCGGATTACATCGGCGCGACCATGACGCTGGATGCGTCGCAGGAACTGGTGCTGAAGAACGAAAACAATCACCTGCGCTTTGATGTGCAGGCCAAAGGCTGACATGAGCTATCCCCCATGAGTTACCACCCCCAACTCTCGGCCGACGGCAAACTCAAGCACCTGCTCAGCACGGAAGGCCTGTCGCGCGCGCTGATCGAAAGCCTGCTCGAATCCGCCGACCAGTTCGTCAGTGTCGGCGACCGCGAAGTGAAGAAGGTGCCGCTGCTGCGCGGCAAGTCGGTGTTCAACCTGTTCTTTGAAAACTCCACGCGCACCCGCACCACCTTCGAGATCGCCGCCAAGCGCCTGTCCGCCGACGTGATCAACCTCAACATCAACGCCTCCTCGACCAGCAAGGGCGAGTCGCTGCTCGACACCATCGACAACCTGGCGGCGATGAACGCCGATATGTTCATCGTCCGCCACGCGCAGTCCGGCGCGGCGCACCTGATCGCGCAACACGTCAGGCCAGGCATCGCCGTGATCAACGCCGGCGATGGCCGCCACGCGCATCCGACGCAAGGCCTGCTGGACATGTACACCATCCGCCACTACAAGAAGTCATTCCACAACCTTTCCGTGGCGATTGTCGGTGACTTGCTGCATTCGCGGGTCGCACGCTCGGACATCCACGCGCTGACCACGCTCGGCTGCGCGGACGTGCGGGTGATCGGCCCGAAAACGCTGATCCCCACGGAAGTGGAGCGCATGGGGGTATCCGTGTTTCACGACATGTATCGCGGGCTGGAAGGCTGCGATGTGGTGATCATGCTGCGGCTGCAAAACGAGCGCATGAACGGCGCCCTGTTGCCGTCGGCGCACGAATTTTTCAAGAGTTACGGCCTGACCTCGGAGAAACTGTCGCGTGCCAAGCCCGATGCGATCGTCATGCATCCGGGGCCGATGAACCGCGGCGTCGAGATCGATTCGCCGATCGCCGACGGCCGGCAGAGCGTGATCCTGCCGCAGGTTACCTTCGGCATCGCGGTGCGGATGGCGGTAATGGCGACGGTGACGGGGGCGTGATGATTAAACGACCAAAGTTGATCGCGCGAAATCGAGCCAAGTCCCTTCCCCCTTGACGGGGGAAGGTTAGGATGGGGGTGTCAGTGGATCAATCACAAAAGCGAAATTCGCGGCAGCTTCGCCAGAACATGACAGACGCCGAAAAGAAGCTCTGGCAATCGCTCCGCTGCCGCCAGTTGCATGCCGCGAAATTTCGGCGGCAGGTCGTACTTGGCGCATTCATCGTCGATTTCGCCTGCATGGAATTCAGACTGATTGTTGAAGTCGATGGCGGTCAACACAACGGTTGTGCGCAGGATAACTGTCGTGATGCATGGCTAATGTCGCAGGGATTCCGCGTTCTGCGATTCTGGAACAATGAAGTGCTAAACAATCTGGAGGGTGTACTCGAAAAGATTGATTGCACGCTGCAAGCAACACCCCCATCCAACCTTCCCCCGTCGAGGGGGAAGGCTATATCACCCGGGACAGGTTTACCTTTCGCATGAAAATCGAAATCAACAACGGCCGCCTGGTCGACTTGACCAACCATCTCGACCAGGTGCAAGCGCTGTACCTCGACGAGGGCAAGATTCTCGCCATCGGACAAGCGCCTGCCGGCTGGAAAGCCGGCAAGGTGATCGACGCCACCGGCAAGATCGTCTGCGCGGGGCTCATCGACCTGTGCGCGCGCCTGCGCGAACCCGGGCTCGAGCACAAGGCGACACTCGAAAGCGAATTGCTGGCCGCGGTGGCGGGCGGCATCACTTCGCTGGCATGTCCGCCCGATACCGACCCGGTCCTCGATGAACCCGGTCTGGTGGAAATGCTGAAGCGCCGCGCGGCCGCGCAGAATCAAACCCGGGTCTATCCGCTGGGCGCGCTCACCACCGGCTTGCGTGGCAAGCAATTGACCGAAATGGTCGAGCTGACCGAGGCCGGCTGCGTCGGATTCACCAACGCCGATCAACCGATTATCGACACGGTGGTGCTGTATCGCGCGATGCAATACGCCGCCACCTATGGTTACCCGGTGTGGTTGCGGCCCGAAGACGCGCACCTCGCGCGCGGCGGCATTGCGCACGACGGCGAAGTCGCCTCGCGCCTGGGACTTGCCGGCATTCCGGTCAGCGCGGAAACCGTCGCGATATCAACCATTGTGACGCTGATGCGCGACACCGGCGCGCGGGTTCACCTGGCGCGGCTGTCCAGCCGTGCGGGCGTCGATCTGGTGCGCGCCGCCAAGGCCGAAGGCCTGCCGCTGACCTGCGACGTCGGCATCCATCACCTGCTGCTCACCGATCGCGATATCGGCCACTTTGATTCGCAGCATCGCTTCGCGCCGCCGTTGCGCAGCCCGACCGATCGCGATGCGTTGTCGCGCGGCGTGATCGACGGCGCCATCGATGCCATCTGTTCTGACCATACGCCGGTCGATGAAGACGCCAAGCATGTGCCGTTTGGCGAAGCCGAGCCGGGCGCCACCGGCCTCGAACTGTTGCTGCCGCTGACGCTCAAATGGGCCTCCCAGGCGGGAGTCAGCACAGCGGCCGCATTGCAGAAAATCACGGCCGGGCCGGCCGGCCTGCTCGGACTGGAAGCCGGAAGATTGACCGCCGGCGCGCCCGCCGATGTCTGCATTTTTGACCCCGCCGCATTCTGGGCGCTGACACCGCAAACGCTGCGCAGCCAGGGCAAGAATACGCCATGGCTGCGGCGCGAACTTCAGGGCCGCGTGACGCACACGCTGGTAAACGGCGCGCTGGTCTTCAAGGCCTAGGCCTGTCCCCTTTCCAGCAGGGACGCACGGGCGGCGACGGTATAATCCGGCCTCGTCTGTCGCCAAAGGCAATCCGCCCATGAACGCTCCTGTTTCTACGCTCGCCAACAATCCCTTGCTGGATTTTTCCGGCCTGCCGCGCTTTGGCGCGGTCGCGCCGGCACATGTCAAGCCGGCGATCGATCACCTGATCGCCGAATGCCGGGCCGTCGTGGCAAGCCAGGCGAGTGCTGCCGAGGCGCCGACGTGGGCCAATTTCGTCACGCCGCTCGACGATGTCACCGAGCGCCTGGCGCGGGCGTGGAACGTGGTGGGCCACCTGAACGCGGTGGTGAATTCCCCCGCGCTGCGCGATGCCTATAACGGCGCGTTGCCTGCGGTTACCCAGATCTGGACCGAGCTTTCGCAAGATGAACGGCTGTTCACCAAATACAAGGCCCTGCGCAGCGGCCCGGCGTGGGCGAGTCTCGACGATGCGCAAAAGCAGACGCTGGAACACGAGTTGCGTGACTTCCGCCTCGGTGGCGCCGAATTGCCCGCTGCCGAGAAGGCGCGCTTCATGGCCATCCAGGAAGAGCTGTCTTCGTTGATGTCGAGCTTCAACGACAACGTGCTCGACGCCACCAATGCCTTTGCCTGTTTTGTCGAACACGAAGCCGAGCTGTCCGGCGTGCCCGATGACGTCAAGGCGGCGGCAGCCGAGGCGGCGAAGAAGGACGGCAAGTCCGGCTGGAAGCTGACGCTGCAGGCGCCGTGCTACCTGCCGGTCATGCAGTACGCCGATTTCCGTCCCCTGCGCGAACGCATGTATCGCGCCTATTCGACGCGTGCCTCGGAATTGGGCGCCGACCCGAAGTGGGACAACAGTCCGGTCATCCGCAAGATCCTGCAGCTGCGCGCGGAATCTGCTGCGCTGCTGGCGTTTGAAAATTATGCCGGTTACTCGCTTGCCACCAAGATGGCCGACACCCCGCGCGAGGTGATCGATTTCCTCGAAGACATGGCCCGCCGCTCGCGCCCCTTCGCCCAAAAAGACTGGGCCGGACTGCTGGAATATGCGCGTGCGGAACTCAACATGGCCGATGTCGAGGCGTGGGACGCGGCCTGGGTGTCGGAAAAATTGCGGCAACAGCGCTATGCCTTCTCCGACAACGAGGTCAAGCAGTACTTTCCGCAGGCGCAGGTGCTGGCCGGCCTGTTCCGCGTCATCGAAACCCTGTACGGGCTCACCGTCAAACCGGCTGCCGCGGAGACCTGGCACGCCGACGTGCGTTTTTACGATGTGCGCAATGCCGATGGTTCGCTGGTCGGACAGTTCTATCTCGACCTTTACGCACGCGAATCGAAGCGCGGCGGCGCATGGATGAACGACGCCATCAATCGCCGCCGCAAGGAGGGCCGCTTGCAGCACCCGGTCGCGTACCTGACCTGCAATTTTGCCGCGCCACCCGGAGGAGGGAATCCGGCGCGGCCCGCGCTTTTCACCCATGACGAAGTCATCACCCTGTTCCACGAGTTCGGCCACGGCCTGCACCAGTTGCTGACCGAGGTCGAAGAACTCGGTGTTTCCGGCATCAATGGCGTGGAATGGGACGCGGTCGAATTGCCCAGCCAGTTCATGGAGAATTATTGCTGGGAATGGGAGGTGCTGAAGCACATGACGCGGCATGTCGATACCGGCCACGCGCTGCCACGTGAACTGTTCGACAAGATGATCGCCGCGCGCAATTTCCAGGCCGGCATGCGCATCGTGCGGCAGCTCGAATTCGGCCTGTTCGACATGCGCCTGCATGACGGATTCGATGCGGCGAAGGATGACCTGCTGGCGCTGGTCAACGAGGTGCGGAACGCGGTCGCGGTGGTGAAATATCCTGCATTCAACCGCTCGCCGCATGCCTTCGGCCATATCTTCGGTGGCGGCTACGCGGCCGGCTACTACAGCTACATGTGGGCACTGGTGCTGGCGGCCGACGCCTACGCGGCTTTCGAGGAATCCGGCGTGCTGAACCCGGCCACCGGCGCGCGCTTCCGCCGCGAAGTGCTGGGACGCGGCGGCAGCCGTCCGGCAATGGATTCATTTGCCGCTTTCCGTGGGCGCAAGCCGGACATCGAACCGCTGTTGCGCCATAATGGGATGAAACTTGCGGCGTGATTGCGCGCCGGTGCGAATCGCGAATGATCACTTGAGGAGGTCTGCCATGCGTCTTAATTTGATTGTTGCCCTGTTGCTGGCAAGCGTGGCGACCACGGCTCACGCCCAGTTGTACAAGTGGGTCGACAAGGATGGCAAGGTGACCTATTCGGATGTGCCGCCGCCGAAGGAGGCGAAAGATGTCAAGCAGAAGAGTTATGGCGACAACGTGGCGCCATCCGACGACTTGCCCTACAGCGTCAAGGATGCGATCAAGCGCAATCCGGTGACGCTATATGCCAATGCCTGCGGCGAGCCCTGCGACAAAGGCCGCGCGCTACTGGCCGCGCGCGGCATCCCCTTTACCGACCGCAATCCCGAGACCGACCAGGCCGCCAAGGATGCCCTGATGGAAGCCGCCGGCGGCCTGTCGGTACCGACCCTGACCATCGGCGGGCGGGTGATCAAGGGTTTTGCCGACAGCGAGTGGCATGATGCGCTGACCAGTTCAGGTTATCCGCGCACCAATCCCGGCGTTCGCGCCAGGCCGGCCGCGCCTGCCGCTGCCCCTGCCGCCGCGGCAGCGCCCGAGACTTCCGCCGCCCCGGCGCCGGCCAAGTAACGCCCGCGGCGCGGATCGCGTGCGATGAAACTCGCGACCTGGAATGTCAATTCCCTGAATGTCCGCCTGCCCCATGTGCTGGACTGGCTGCGCGCGCAGCAGCCCGACGCGCTGTGCCTGCAGGAACTGAAGCAGGAAGACCTCAAGTTTCCGCTGGCGGCATTCGAAGAGGCCGGCTACCAGGCCGTATTCGACGGCCAGAAAACTTACAACGGCGTGGCCATCCTGTCGCGATCACGGCCCGAGGATATTCGCAAGGGCATGCCGGGATTCGCCGATGAACAGAAACGGGTGATTGCCGCCACCATTGACGGACTGCGGGTGGTATGCGTCTATATTCCCAATGGCCAGAGCGTCGGCTCCGACAAATACCAGTACAAGCTGCGCTGGCTGGACGCGCTCGCCGCCTATATGCAGCGCGAGATCGCCGAGTATGGCGACGTGGCCCTGCTGGGTGATTACAACATCGCCCCGGAAGATCGCGATGTACACGATCCCGAAGCCTGGGCGGGCATGGTGCTGTGCTCGGAACCGGAACGCGCAGCATTGCGGCGCCTGGTGGATCTGGGCCTCACGGACAGCTTCCGGCTGTTTTCCCAGCCGGACAAAAGCTTTTCCTGGTGGGATTACCGCATGAACGGTTTCAAGCGCAACCTCGGTCTGCGCATCGATCACATCCTGCTGACGCCGGCCGTTGCGAATCGTTGCGAGAGTGCGGCGATCGATATCGAGCCGCGCAAGTGGGAGCGCCCGTCGGATCACGCGCCGGTGATGGCCGTGCTGCGCTAGCGGTATTGCCTGAACGCCGCGCCTGCCAGGAACCCGAGACACCATGCCAATCCCGCCCGCCACCGCAACGCCCGCGTCGAGCATGAGACCCGCCGCGCCGGCGACGGTCAGCGCGCAGGAAGTCCTGGCGCGTTATGACATTCTCGATTCCCCGCCTGAAGCCGCGTTTGATGATCTTGCCCGGCGCGCCGCCGAGATATTCGGCGCCGCGATGGCGGGCATTTCATTTTTTGATGCCGGGCACCTCGGTGCCGCTGCCGGCGGGAAGGTGCACGCGCCGGCATCGCCGGATGGCCTCGGCCGCGGCGCGTGGCGCGAGTGGTTCAAGTCGCGGGTCAATTTCCCGGTCGATGCGCTGGCCCGTGAACTGAGTTTTTTTCTTCCCGCCGCCTCTCTGGCCGAACATCGGTTGCGTATCTTCGTGGTGCCGGACGCGCTGGCCGACAAGCGTTTTCGCGATCATCCGCTGGTGTCCGGGCCACCTTATATCTGCTTTTACGCCGGCGCCGCGATCATCTCGAAAGAGGGGGCGATGATCGGTGCACTTTCGGTGTTTGATACCGGCGCGCGCGAAGCCGTGCCGCGCGAACTGGAAGCGCTCATTAACCTGGCGGAATTGACCCGCGCGCGGCTCGAGGCGCGTGCAGAGCGCCGCCAGGAAACGCGCCTCGATCGCACCTTGCCACCCACCGCGAAGCCGGCGGCGGCAGCGGCGACGCCACCGACAACGGGGCCCGGCGTGGAGTCCGCCGCCGACCAGCATCTCGCGCACGTCACCGAAGAGTTTCTACGCCTCGAACAAATGCTGGAAGATGAAATTGCCACCCGCAAGGCGACCGAGGACCGCCTGCGTAACGAAAAAGATTTTTCGGACGCCGCGATCCAGAGCCTGCCGGGGGCATTCTTCATGTTCGATGCCGAGGGAAAAATGGTTCGCTGGAACGCGAGTTTTGCCGAAAAGACCGGCTACCAACCCGAAGATATGCTCGACAAGCACGCGCTCGATTTCATCGCCACGCAGGATCGCGCCGCGGTCGCCGATGTCATCCGGCGCATTTTTGAAAGCGGCAGCGAAATCGTCATCGAGGCCGAGATCCGCAGCAGGTCCGGGCGCGACACGCCGTACTCGTTTCATGGCCGTGCGCTGGATATCGGCGGGCGGCGCTTCTGCCTCGGCGTCGGGCGTGACATCACCGATCGCAAGCGCGCGGAGCGCGAGGTTGCCCGCGCCCGCGAGCGCCTGGACCTGGCGCTGGCCGGATCCAATCTCGCCATCTGGGACTGGGACCTGGCCGGAAACGAAGTGTATTTCAGCGAAGACTGGGAAAACCTGCTGGGCGCGAAGCCGACAGACAAGACCGGCACCGTCTTTACCGGCGATGACGTGCTGGCCTGGAATCACCCGGATGACCGGGTACGCTTTCAGGACGCGCTGACGGCGGCCGCCAAGGGAGACACCGCGGAATTCCTGTGTGAATACCGGGTGCCCGACCCGCACGGCGAATGGGTGTGGATGCAATCGAAGGGCAAGGTGGCTGAACGCGCCGCCGACGGGCGCGCCCTGCGCATGACCGGCACCACTTCCAACGTGACCAGCCGCAAGCTGGCCGAGGACCGGGTTGAATTTCTCGCCACCCGCGATCCCCTGACCGGGTTGCCGAATCGCATGTTGCTCAACGACCGCCTCGAGCAGGGTGTGGCCAATGCGGTCCGCAAGCGCACTCGCCTCGCCTTCATGTTCATCGATCTCGATCGCTTCAAGACCATCAACGATTCGCTAGGCCACGACGTCGGTGACGAACTGCTGAAACGCGTCGCCGCGCGCCTGTCGGCCTGTGTGCGCACCACCGATACCGTGGCGCGGCTGGGCGGCGATGAGTTCGCGGTGATCCTGGAAAACCTGCCCACCGAAGAAAGCACCGACGCGCACGATGGCGCGCAAAGCGTGGCCGACAAGATGATCGCCTCGATGGCCGCGCCGATCATGATCAACGGCCAGCATCTCAATACCTCCTGCTCGATCGGCATCAGCGTCCATCCGGTCGACGGGCAGGATCCGCAGTCGCTGATGAAACACGCCGACGTGGCGATGTACGACGCCAAGGCCAAGGGCCGCAACAACTACCAGTTTTTTTCGCACGACATGAATGCCCGTGCGCAGGAGCGCCTGTCGATCGAGAATTTTCTGCGCCTCGCCCTGCGCCGCAATGAATTGCTGTTGTATTACCAGCCGCGGGTGTCGTTCCTTACCGGCCAGGTCACCGGCGTGGAAGCGCTGATCCGCTGGCAGCATCCACGCCGCGGCCTGATCACGCCCGACAAGTTCATCGGCGTGGCCGAGGATTCTGGGCTGATCGTGCCGATCGGCGAATGGGTGATCGAACAGTCGTTCAAGCAAATCGCCGAGTGGCGCGAACGCAGCGGCCGCGACCTGAAACTCGCCGTCAATCTGTCGGTCGGGCAGATGTTCGACGGCGACCGGCTGATCCGCACCATCACCACCTGCGCCAAGGCCGCCAACCTCGACCCAACGGTGGTGGAACTGGAGCTGACTGAGAGCATGCTGCTGAAAAATATCGACGATACCGCCGAGCTGCTGACCCGCCTCGGCAAGCTCGGCGTCGGGCTCGCCATCGACGATTTCGGCACCGGCTACTCCTCGCTCTCATACCTCAAGCAATTGCCGGTCGATACCATCAAGGTCGATTCCTCCTTCGTCCGCGATATCGGCACCGACCCGAACGACGAAACCATCATCCGCGCCATCATCGCCATGACCCACAGCCTGAAACTGAACGTGGTGGCCGAGGGCGTGGAAACCGAAGACCAGTATCGGGTGTTGCGCGACCTCGAGTGCGACGAGTACCAGGGATTTTTCTTCGCCAAGGCGCTGCCGCCGGCGGAGTTTGAGGCAGAGTTTCTGGATTTGCAGTAACAAACTCAAGCATTGGCGCGGCTCTTCAGGCCTTTTGCCGCCAGAAACCGCACCTATGCTGGAGTTTCGTAGCCGCGGTGAAGCGCAGCGCAATCGAGGGCAATTTTCACCACCAAGTTCCTGCGCGCGGCGGATGCCCCCGGAATACGCTTCGCTGCTTCCGGGCTACAAGCCAACTACCGTTCAACGTAGCCTCGATGAAGCGCAGCGTAATCGAGGACCATTGAACGATTCACACCATCCCGGATT